>MNYA01000433.1 GCA_001872985.1 bacterium CG2_30_54_10
CGGGGGATGAGCCTCGCGAATTCACTTCGCGAGGCGAAGGGGGGCGCGTGCCCCCCTTTTTTGAGAAGTTACGCCCGATGGTACTCCTCTTGCCTTGACAGAGGTTTGGGGGTATGCTAACATCCGAGACTGAAAGCGAGTGTGTTTCACACATTTTTAGGAGGCCTCGTCATGCAGATTGTTGTTTCCGGCAAAAACATGCATCTTTCTTCTGCCCTCAAAGAATACGCCGAGAGAAAGCTTACGTCGATCAAGAAATACTTCGATCACATAATCGAAGTTGATGTCACGTTGTCGGTTGATGAAGTCAAAGAGCAGACCCGATCCAAAGTGTGCGAAGTGACCGTTTGGGCGAATGGCATCGTGGTTCGTGGCAAGAAAGCGTCTGAAGACCTTTATGCTTCGATTGACATGGTAGCCGACAAGATCGAACGCCAGGTGAAGAAATACAAAGAAAAACTTCGGGATATTCCCCGTCGTCAGCCCGGAAAAGAAAACCGCATGGCGACGCACACCGTTCTTTCCTGGGCCGCGAAAGGCGAAAAGGAAGTCGTTCCCGATGAGGCCGATGTTGCCTCGGATCATTCTCCCAAGATCATTCGCAGCGGCACATTCCCGATGAAGCCGATGTTCTCTGACGAAGCAGCCGACCAGCTTCATATTCTAAAGCAGGGCTTTTTCGTTTTCTCGAATGCCGAAACCAATCGGATCAACGTGATCTACAAGCGCACTGACGGCAACTATGGCCTGATCGAGCCTGAGTTCTGATTTCGATTTTGACGTTCGTCAAGGAGGGTCCTTGGAGCTAACTGAATTCATCTCTCCACAGTTGATAAAACTGGAACTGAGCTCAACGAAGAAGCTTGATGCGATAAAAGAGCTCATCGGTCTTGTTGATGCGGCTGGTTATCTTACCGATGCGGAAGCCTTCCTGAAATCCGTCCTGGAACGTGAGAAGGTTGGCTCGACAGGTATTGGCAAGGGAATAGCGATTCCCCATTCTCGTACCTCCGCCGTAAGAGAAGTCGTGGTCGCTGTCGGGCGGTCCGTTACGGGCATTGAGTTTGAAGCGCTTGATAATCGGCCCGTTCACCTGATTTTTCTGATCGCCGCTCCTGTCGAGTCAGGCGGACTTTATCTCAAGGCGTTGGCCAGGCTCTCCAGACTTCTTCGGTATCAGGAGTTCCGTAATGAACTCATGGAAGCCAAGACGGTTGAAGACGTCATCAAGATCATCTCTGCCGAGGAAAAGTAAAGCGCCCTCCCAAGGTGCGGGATTTCGCACCGCCGGGCTCAAGAAAACACGAACGTCGGCCTCCAAACGGGGCCGCGTTTTCTATTTGGAAAGGTTCAACCATGTTTGATTGGCTGGTCAAGGGCTTCCGGTACTTCTTTCCCGATTTCAACACACGTGAGATCGGGCGGCTGAGACGAAAGCTCGAGGAGGTCAACGATCGGGCAGAGTATTTCAAAAACCTCTCCGATTCCGACCTTCGCGGTATGACCAAGGTTTTCCGCACTCGACTATTCGAAGGAGAGTCGATCGATGAGCTGATCGTAGATGCATTCGCGGCTGTCCGGGAGGTTTCAACCCGCGTACTGGGAATGCGCCACTTCGATGTCCAGATAATCGGCGGGTTTGCCCTTCACGAAGGCCGGATCGTCGAGATGAAAACCGGGGAAGGAAAGACGCTTGTCGCCACCCTTCCCATCTACCTCAACGCGCTCGAGCTGAATCCCGCCTGGGTTGACCTTGCAAAAGAGAAGGGGTTTACCGATTTCGTTCCGTTGACTGACGATCGTGGCGTGGCTATCCCGGTTGGCCGCGGCGTCGTTCTGATAACCGTCAACGATTACCTGGCAAGTCGTGATTCCCAATGGATGGGACGCATTTACCGCTTTCTTGGAATGACCGTCGGACTCAACGTCCATGGCCTTTCCGCCGAGGAAAAATGCGCAGCCTACGCTTCCGACATCACCTACGGCACAAACAACGAGTTCGGTTTCGACTACCTCCGTGATAATCTTGCGCACACTGTTGCCGAGTGCGCCCAGAGGCCCGAGTTCAATTACGCGATCGTCGATGAGGTCGACTCGATCCTGATCGATGAGGCTAGAACACCGCTTATCATCAGCGGCCCGGCCGAAAAAGCGACGGGAACCTATTATGTTTTTGCCAAAATTGTGCGCGACCTCCTTCAGAAAGATCGCGATTATGTCGTTGATGAGAAGCGGCAGGGGGTATCAGTCACCGAGGAAGGAATCAGCCGCGTTGAAACCAGCCTTGGCGTGCAGAATCTCTACGACAACAAAAACATGGAACTCGTTCATTATCTGCAGAATGCGCTGAAGGCGAAACACTTTTTTCACCTCGACAAAGAGTACATCGTTCGCGACCGTGAAGACGGCCGCGGAAAAGAAGTTCTCATCGTCGATGAGTTCACCGGCCGCCTGATGATCGGCCGTAGGTATTCCGACGGGCTCCACCAGGCGATTGAGGCCAAGGAAGGGGTCACCATCCAACAGGAAAACCAAACCCTCGCATCGATCACGTTCCAGAACTACTTCAGAATGTACCGGAAACTTGCAGGCATGACCGGAACGGCCGAGACAGAGGCCAAGGAGTTCATGGAGATCTACAAATGCGAGGTGGTGGTCATTCCTCCCAACCGGCCCAATATCAGACAGGATCACCCCGATGTCATATACAAAACGGTCGAAGAGAAGTTCGAGGCGATCGTCGAACGTATTATCGAGGTCGGGGAAACCAAGCAACCTGTGCTTGTCGGCACCATTTCCATTGAGAAGAGTGAATTAATCGCGGAAATGCTGCGTAAACGCGGGTTTCAATGCCAGGTTTTGAACGCGAAATATCACGCCAAGGAAGCCGAGATCGTAGCTCAGGCCGGTCGCGAGGGCGCTATAACGATTGCCACCAACATGGCCGGCCGCGGTACAGACATCCTCCTCGGTGGAAATCCCGAGATGCTGGCTTTTCAGGAAACCGGTCAAAAAGAAGGTTCCGATTACGATCTTGCGCTTCAGCGTTTTCGAAAGATCTGCTCGGCTGAGAAAGAGCGCGTTTTGAAAAGCGGAGGGCTTTTCATCCTTGGAACCGAACGCCATGAGGCCAGGCGAATTGACAACCAGCTTCGCGGAAGATGCGGCCGCCAGGGCGACCCCGGCGAAAGCCAGTTCTATCTTTCCCTTGCAGACGATCTGATGCGTCTCTTTGGTTCGGACAACATCGCCAGTTGGATGGAGCGTCTCGGCTGGGAAAAGGGTGAACCGATCGTCCACCCCTGGATCACCAAATCTATTGAGACTGCCCAGAAGCGCGTTGAAAGCCATCATTTCGAGATCCGCAAGCAGGTTCTCAAATATGACGATGTAATGAACCAGCAGCGGTCGATGATATACCTCGAGCGTCGCAAAGCCCTCGACCAGGATGACATTCACGAGGATGTCTTGTCGATGGTGGAGGAGGTTCTGGAGGCAATCCTCGCTCGTGTCCTCAACCCGGAGGTTGACCCTCGCGACTGGGACTTTAACGCTTTGCGCGAGGCGTTGCTCAAGGTTTTCCCTATTGAACTGTCCACCGAAGAGATGGGGAAGCTCTCGCGTGATGAGCTTTCCGAGCGTCTGGCCAAGGAATGCAAGGATGCGATCGAAGCAAAGCGCGGCGAGCTAAGCGCAGATGAGTTTAAAGAGCTCGAGAAGTACGTCCTTCTTCAGGTCGTGGACACCAAGTGGAAAGACCATCTCCATAGCATGGACAATCTCCAGGATGGAATCCATCTGCGTTCCTGGGGTCAGCGCGATCCTCTCGTCGAGTACAAGATTGAGGGTTTCCAGATGTTCCAGGAAATGGTCGATAGCGTCAAAGAGGATGTTCTTCACTACCTCTATCGCGTCACCTTCTCCCACGCCGAGCAAAAGCAGGAAGTCGAGAAGCAGAAGGAAGAGGTCTACTACAATCGCGGCGATGAAGCGGCCGAAACCAAACAGGCGCCCAAGCGTGTTTCAGAGAAGATCGGCCGCAACGACCCCTGCCCGTGCGGCAGTGGAAAAAAGTACAAAAAGTGTTGCGGTCTTGTCGGAGCGGATTGATCGCGATTGTATAAAATGGAGCAGGGGTGGGTATTATAAACCGTCACACTTTTAAAGCGTTGTAAGAGTTCAGCGGTTTGAAAAAATGGAGAGCGAAGGAATTTAGGAGAAGTGGAGAAAATGGAGAATGGGAGAAGCGAAGAGGTTTTCGTAACTTCTCAAAAAAGAGGGACACACGCCCCCCTTCGCCTCGCGAAGAGAATTCGCGAGGCTCATCCCCTGCGGGTGTCGGGCGCTTTGCGCCCTCCGTTCTGCCTTCACTCTTCCCCCGACTTATTGAGATGATAACCTTTTCTTCAATTTTCCCAAACAGGTAAACTCTTGTTTTTTTTCCTTCTATTCCAGATCTGCGTTAATCTGCGTTTATCTGCGGCAAAAAAATCCTTTCCTTTTTTCTGTTTTTTCGTTTCCTCTGATTTTTCGCCTTTCTTCTTTCATACCGCTGAACTCTTACAAAGCGTTCAGTTTCCAGTTTCCAGTTTTCAGCTTTCAGTTTCGGAAATCTTCGTTGACCCTGTCGTATACTGCGTGGAGACTCTGTAGATCCTCGAGAATTTTCTGAACTTCCCCTTCGTCGCCGGTCGTCTCGGCAAGCAGAAGTTTTGTTCGGAGAAGTTTCAGGGATGCGGCGATGCTGCGCTTGTTGGCTTCGAATTTTTCCAGGAAGGCGGCCATTTTCTTGAGCTTGTCGATACTCTCCCGCAGATCTTTTGCTTGGGATTTTCCCATGATCTGCATATCGTGGCTGGTGGCTTTTACGGTCTCTTCTTCGAGCTGCCTCAGTTTCAGCTCCAAACCATGCATTGGCTCCTCGGCGAGGAGGGGAATAATGCGAAAGGCCTTGTCGCGAGCCTCCATGAGGGGCTGTATGACTCCTTTGATATGGCGGAGGTAGTACAGCCTCTTTACCGACTGAAGAGTTTCTGTCAGTTTTTCATATTCCAATTGTACTTCATGTATTCCGAGCCATTTTCGGGGGTCATTGAGAACAACGTAGTGGGAAATAAAATAAAGCAGGATAAGATAGATGATGGTGAATTCCCAACCCCAGAGCATCCAGATGGGGGCGCCCACCCCGATAATGGCCGACCGAATCAGAAAAAAATTGCCTCCAGGGCATAGCTTGGGGCTATCTTCAAGAAGAGCGGGCGCGTGAATGTCCTGCTCTTTTCGGTTTGCGCGTCGTACTCCATGTAATTGGCGTTGGCCAGGGGTTGACCGCAAAAAAGGCACCGGCCATTGATGAAGAAATGATTCACGATTGGAAACCCCGCTCTGACTGTAGCAGAAAAAATGCCACGAATGAAGCCTGGAAAACGAGTAATGCCAAAAAGCCTATAGTTATGTTACCATCGTTAGGCCTTTCTGTGAAATGTTTTTTCCTTGGCAACGGCTGACAAATGGCTGAAAAGGGAATCATTTGTTGATCCCGGTGAAGAGCATGGCGCAAGAGAAAAAAAACATTCTGATCGTTGATGATTCTCCCGACAACATTACTATTCTAGGTGAAATTTTGAGCGCGGAATATGCCGTGACTTTTGCCTCCAACGGTGCAACTGCCCTGAAAATGATTGATTCCGACCCCCCGCCTGACTTGGTTCTTTTGGATATTATGATGCCACAAATGGACGGCCTCGAAGTTTGTCGGCGCATTAAAAGCAATCCGAAAACCCGGGAAATCCCCGTGATTTTCGTGACATCAATGGGCGAGGACATCAAAGAAGCCGAAGGGTTTTTCGTCGGGGGCGCGGATTATCTCACTAAGCCCGTGAGCCCAGTGGTCGTACGGGCGAGAGTCCGTACCCATCTGAGCATGAGCTCCCTGCGAAATAATTTGGCGCGGCAGAATGAGATCCTGCGGGAAAATATGCGTCTGCGTGAGGATGTTGAAAGAATTACCCGGCACGATCTGAAAAATCCAATTACCGCTTTTGTCACCATTCCAGCCAGCATGTCAAAGGACAAAAACCTGAACCAGAACCAAAGGGAAATGCTGGAGATGCTCAATAAGGCCGGCTTGCGATCGTTGGAAATGGTAAACCGAACCTTGGATCTTTACAAAATGGAACAGGGTTTGTACGAGCTGAACCCTGGTTCGGTTAACGTCGCTGAAATCATCCGCAATATCGTGAGCGAATTTGCGATTCTGGTTTCCGAAAAAAGAATTTCGGTCATTGTTCTTTCCGACGGATTGCCCGCCAAACCTGCCTTGAATTTCATCGTAATGGGGGAGGAGTTCCTGTTTTATTCCATGCTTTCCAATCTGATTAAAAATGCCCTGGAAGCTTCGCCCCATGACCGGGAAGTAAAAATCAACCTTGTCTCGTTTCCCCGAGCGACAATAGAAATATGGAACCAGGGTGAAATTCCAACCGAGATTCGCGGACGGTTTACGGAAAGGTATGCAACATTTGGAAAAAAAGCGGGAACCGGTCTTGGAGCATATTCCGCCCGAATGATGGCCAAAACCCTCGGTGGCGAACTATCCTTTCAAACATCCAGTGCGAAAGGAACCTTTCTAAGGGTAACCCTTGCCGGGGGTAGCCTTTCCACAACAATCTCAGAGACCGCTTCGGTAGACTTCGGCACGATTAAATCGAGAGCGACGGTGAGAATTCTCGTCGTCGATGATTACGCGATCATGAGAAAACTTATCACTTCAAGTCTGCGGCAGTCCGGGTTCCTTAATATTGTCGAAGCCGAAGATGTCAAATGCGCGCGTGGTTTTCTGGAAAAAGAAATCCCCGATCTGGTTCTTTCCGACTGGGACATGCCCGGAGGAACCGGATTAGATCTCCTTCGGATGATCCGGGCCGCCCCCGATGGAAAAAACATTCCCTTCCTCCTCATTACCGGCCGCGTAACTCAGGACGCCATTAAATCGGCACAGGATGCCGGTGTAACCGGAATTTTGTGGAAGCCGTTTTCCCATGACATTTTAACGAACAAAGTGGAAGGACTTCTTTGTTTATCCGATGACCCCGAAAAGTGATTGACAAAGATTTCAGGTATCTACTCAATAATTCGGGGAAACTCAATGATTCCTGGCGCAAGAGATTTCTCCCTTCGGTCGAAATGACAGCATCGTTTGTCATTCCGAACGAATGTGAGGAATCTCGCTTTCTGTTGAGAATCAGCGAATGCCCTTCCTTTTGAGCAGATACGATTTCAGACTGGTTTTTCGGCATCCCGGATCCGGTTTGAAAAGGCGATAGAT
>MNYA01000164.1 GCA_001872985.1 bacterium CG2_30_54_10
CATCATTTCCTCTATCTCCACTTCTCCTAAAGGGTGCATTCCCGAAAAAAGGTATTCGCCAAGATGGTGGCGACACCCCAAAGATGAGAACGTGTCATTGCGAGCGAAGCGAAGCAATCTTTTCGATCGAGATTGCTTCGTCGCTTGCGCTCCTCGCAATGACACACCTTCTTTTTTGCTGCGCTGCCACTGCTGTTCTTTCGACCAGCTACCTCTTTTTGGGAGTGCGCCCCTACGGTGTGCTATAACACTCCTCGACCGGGGAAATTCAAGCATCGTGCGGATGAGGTTTTACAAATGTCTGTTTTCCGGGTGAACTCTCGTAAGACATCTGGTTTCATCCTGTTCGTTGTCCTGACTATCGTCCTGGCCATGGCCATTCTGATTTTCGCGCTCTCATCGCACAAGAGCGGCGCGATCGAACAACTGGCCAAAACGATCGACCAGAACCGCCTGGTGATCCTGGCCCAGTCAGGCAACAACGAGGTACTTGCCCTTATCAAGCATGACGTCAACAACCTCGACTCGCCAACCATCTTCGCTCAGTTTCGAAGCATATTCAAAGACGTTCCAGGTGCGCTTTCAGGAACGAAAAAATACCAGATTTTTCCTTTACCTTTAGGTAAAAGCAATGGATATTCTCCCACCGATACCCAGGGGATCGCCAATGATGCCGGATATCGCGTTAAGATCGTTAGCAAGGCTGATCTGGTAGTCTGCGCCGGCAGCCAAATCAGCGACATGCGGGCTTTCCGGGGCTACCTTGAAGTCACTTCCAGGGCATTCCACATTGACCACCCTGAAAGTCTCATCGAAATCAAGGAGCGCCGGGATGTCAAAATGCTCGATCTGAGACATTTTTTTGACCAGTACGTTTTCTTTTTAAAAAACTACTTCCCCGACTACAACCAACCCCGCAAGCGATTGACTCTTATCGGCATTGATTCCGGCGGATCTGTCTTGAAAGGAATGTATTCCAGAGCCTACCTCGGAAACCGTTTTTACCCCGCCAACTCAGAGTTTCCCGGAACCGACAAGGGCCGACTCTGGTTTGACATCAGCTACAAAGAACAGGAGCCCCTCATTGCCTCCATGTTGAAATTGGAAGGCACAGGCAGGGTTGCCTTCCCGAATAGCCCGGAAAACTACATGTACTGGGTCAATGCCGCCACCTTTACCGATTTGACGACTAATTTTGGGATGTCCGACTTCTACGCGGTCGAATCTGCAAAACAGGTATTCGAAATGATCGTCAACGGCGCCGCAAATGGCATTCTTCGACCCCGAGCGGATTTCCTTCGTGGGGATGCCTTGAAAACGAAATGCAATCAGGCGATGACTTCCGGGGCGGTCAACTCCAACGCGGCATCCTTTAAAATCTGCCAGGATTTCGCCCTGAACGCCCACGGACGGGAATACAAAGATTGTGACGGATTCAAAAAGGTACTGCGAACCTGCTTTTCCAAATGGGTCTATCACTGGGGTTACACCGATGCCGAATCCATCTGGCTGATTTACGAACGCGATCCTTCCATCGCGCCGCACCCGAAAGAATGGCCAAAAAACCTGAAATATGGCGGCCTTGCGACTGAAACCTCCGACTATGGCGGAAAGGGGCCTATCTTCTCCGAGAATCTTCGGGACGATTACAATGTCGAACGAACCCGAATCGGGATCATGGGGCATTTCTGCGACCCAAGCAATAAAAGGTTCATACTTTTCGAAGGATTGGCATTCCTCCGATTTTTCAAGATCGGCTTCTTTGACGAGTTCATTACTGACTTTTCTGTCTTAACTGCCGGCCAGATCACGAACCCCGATGCCTCGACCACGGGCCCGCCCCAAACGGTAACCGTTGCGCCCGTTCCGATGGATTTCCACCGCTCCCCGCCGGACACTTTCCAGAACCTCCCCATCGAGAACATTCTCCTGAAGAAAACACCCCAAAAGGGATACCTTAAAAAATTCATGGAAAATGTCCTGATGAGCAGGGCGGTCGATTCCATTCCCCTGAACTGCCTGGCCGGGAAAAGCTTTCAGATCCCCGATCCAGGTGGGGAGAAGACCTTCGATCCATGGGCCGACGATCCCCCCGCGGTACCATCCGCATCGACCAACGCAAAGGCTGGGTACAAGTATTTCCGCTGCGTCGACTGGTCGATGCTAAGCCGCGATTATGAAACCGGCGCCGAGTTTATAAAAGATCGGGTCGCGGATAGCAGCAGCGGGGAAAAAATGCTTTACGTTGATGGTATGATGCTGGTTCGCAAGGGCCCGCTCGATCTTTCAGCGGTACACAAGTTTACCGGAAAAGGAATGATTTTCGTCGGGGAAGGCGACTGCGTTCTTGGTTCGCTGAAAAAACACGTTGCGGGGGAAACCGGCCAAAACACTCTCCGGATTTACCTTCATAACGGGGATTTCGAGATCAGATCCACCGATTCGGCGGTCGATATCGAGGCGTCGCTAACCGCATTGACCTTCATCCCCAAAGGTTCCTCGGCCGACCCCGACTCACTCAACAATCAAGGCAACCTTTTCTGCAACGGGAAAAATGTTCATATACTTGGCAATCTCATACTTGACTACCTACAACTCGAATGGGAGTCACGCGGCCTCCCGCTTGACGGAACCCTGACCGTTGAACATGACCCGCTTATCTTCAATCCCGAAAGCAAAGCAAATGGGAAAAAACAAGATCCCTACCGCATCAGCCTTGGTGAAGTGAAAACACTTTACAGCATGAACGCCGGCGAAAAGAGCTTCTGAGATGGATCAAACGCGATTATACGTGATTTTCGCGGTGGTTCTGTGCATGATTTTCACCCTTGCGGCACTTCATAGGTTCAGCCGATCCCAGGGCGAGCCTCAAAAGACGGGTGACCCTGGGGCGAATGCTTCTGTGGCAAAGGCTTCTGACCCTACCGCCTTTGAGGAACCGAGCCGTCCGTCGGCCCAGAACCCGTTTCCGTTGACCTCTGGCATCCAAACCGTCGAGGTCACCCCGCCTCCCGAATTCTGCTTTGGAACCCCCTCCCCGGAAGAAACCGACAAAATTTTCCAGACAATTTCGGACCGCATAAAACCAGTTGAGCCGGAAGCCACCAATGAAAAAAAATAGTAAGCCTGGTTTCAGCGACCGATATGGTATCAGCCTTGCCGAGGTCGTGGTGGCGGTTTTGGTGGTTGGATTGAGTGTTGTTCCATTGCTTTGGGTTCTTTCCTCCTCGAAAACGGATACTTCAAAGGCAATCAACTATCTCCGCGCCATGGAACTTGCTAACGAGGCCTTAGAGTGGGCAAACGTCGCACTTTCTTCCAAGAAAGACTTCAACAATAGCGACCTTAGCGGTGTCGGAGGCGCTCTGATCGTTTCCGCCGGATCCACGTTCGTCCCGGCATCAATCGACGTCGCGGCCTTATCAAAATCGAATCCTGAATGGGTGGCGGATAACCTTCTCGAGAAAACCTTGACATATTCGGAACAGTACAACAGCGCGTTTTTCTACCGAACAATCGAAGCGATCGATATCCCCGGTGGGTTTACACAAGGCTATCTTAAAAGGGTAAATGTCACGGTCGAATGGGCCGAGGGGAGGCGACCTGCCCGGCCCGATCTCCCGGGTGAAGGCCGAACAAAGAAGATCGTGCTTTCCGCCCTGGTTCTTGTTGAATAGCGGCAGTTTATCGATGGAGACCGGCATGAAACCAGCCAAAGGGTTCACCATGATAGAGCTCCTGGTGACGTTGAGCATTAGCGTGTTCATTTTCACCATGGTTACGAAGTTTCTCAGTGGAACCCGCTTCCAGTTCATGCAAGGTACTGTCAACCTGCAGAACCTTCAGGATGCAAGGATTGCGATCAACTACCTCCGGCGTGATTTTTCGTCCGTTTGCATCTATTTCGGTTCCACTCGTACAGCAAACAGTTATAAAGAGGTTCGTGCTCTCCAAAAGCGTGCATTCAGCAAGCCGGGAGTCGACCCGACCAGTCTCACCGAAAAGCTCGTTACGATCAAATCGCCCGATCAAATTTCATTCTTCAGGTTCGATTTTGATTCTCCCAAAGAAGAACCCGTTGTCGAGCGTATCATGTACCGTTTTGATAAAACGGCAAAAACCTTGACGCGCCACTCTCCGGAACGTAACATAGAGTTCAAGGGTTTTGAAGACGTCGAGTTCCGCCTTTACTGCCACAGCATCAATCCTGATGTCCCGCTTCTGTGGGCGCGGTTTCTCATTCATGAGGGCGAGAACATTTACGGGACTTCCAACATAGGAAAACCCCTTGAGCTTACCACGTCAATATCGAGTCCCTTTCTGACCAGCAACCTGCAAAACCTGCCCTGGAACTACGAAACATACCAGACAAAAAAATAGTGAACCGTCGATCGGGCCTGTGTCGTCTACCGAGTGAACAGCCCCGCAAGGGAAAAAAAATTTGGAGGAGAAAATCATGAAGATCATCCGCAAATCAGTGTCCTGGGTTCTTACGTTCTTATTGCTATTCAACCCTCTCCTTATTGAAAGAATGGCGAGTGCGGCAGAACCGCCAACAGCAGGCAGCGCAGCCGAGACCGCCAGCGCCAGCGCCGTCAAGACGAACGACGCCTCCAACCAGCTCAACAACACAAATTCAGTTAAGACCAAGTGGTACATGGGCAGCGGCACCAAGAACAAAATCAATGACGCCAACAAGAAACTTTCAGACGGCAAAGCTCAGGTCAATGATGTCAAGGGAAGCGCGACTGATGCCGCCAGTCGCGTCAGAGGCATCGGCGATGCCGCCACGGGCGATGGGGACACCTTCGACAAGCTCACCAATGTACAGGCTGCCGTCCAGAAGTCCCTTATCAAGATCGGGCAGCTTCTCCAGAAGATCGGCAAACTCCTCCAGACCGTCGGAACAGCCCTGGTAGCCATCGGTCAGGTTCTCAGCGCGATCCCCTGGACTTCAGTGATCGGCGCCGCTCTCATGAAGGTCGGCGGCCTCCTGATCAAAGTCGGAACCGTGCTTGAAAAAGTTGGCGCCGCCATCGAAAAGGTTGGCCAGGTTGCAGCCAAGGCTGACCAAGGATTCAAGGGAGCCTTGGAAAGCATCGTCACCGCAGCCAAAGACGGTTGGAAGGAAGGCACCGAACGCGCTGACAAGGCCGTTAAAGATGCCAAGGACAAGTACAACACCGATAAGGCTGCCGCTACCGGCAAGGATTCCGCCGGCGATAAAACCGACGACGGAACTGCCGTCACTGGCACCGGCGGTGACAATACCCGCCCCGCCCAGGATTCCGATACCGGTGAATCCGGTGACACTGGAACCGGTTCCGAAGGCGAATCAGAAGAATAACCAACCGAAGCAGGTCTCGAAACCCCCGGGGAAACCCGGGGGTTTTCTTTTTATGTTGAGAATCAGCTAATGCCCATTCTTTTTAAAGAGATACTGCTTGAAGAGATCCCGCCACCCTTTATCGAGAAGTTACCTTTTTGTTACCACTACAGCCCTAAAGGAATTTCCGCGGGGCGATAGGATTCAAGCAGCTCCTTCAACTCGTTCCAGGCCTTGAAGAGCCTTGATTTGGCCGTTCCTTCAGGGATGTTCAAAAGCAGGGCCACCTCATTGAGGGGAAGATCGAGCAGATAACGCATGACAAGGATTTCCCGATGGATTTCCGGCAATTTGGCGAGAGAATCGTGAACTTCCTGGGCGGCTTCCTTCATCAATAGCTCGCGCTCCGGGGCGGGGCAGACATCTTTGATGACCGAGGCAATCACTGCCGGATCGAGGGGGAAAGGAATGTTCTTTCGTTTGTAAGAAATGGCAAGGTTCCTGGCAATGGCCATCAACCAGGCCGGGAACGAATGCGCGGAATCGTGTTGGGAAAGCTTTCTGTAGACGATCAGGAATGTTTCCTGCGTCAGATCCTCGGCATCGGAGGCGCTTCCCAAAAAGTGGAACAGAAAGCGAAAAACCAACCCCTGAAATTTGCGGGCGAGTGCCTCAAAGGCGCCAAGATCCCCGCTTTTCGACCGCTCGATTAAAAACCGGTCAGGCTGCTCGGGGGATGGGTTCATTCAGGCTGGAAAACCATTCGAAGATTTCAATCCTCCGGAACCGTGGGCCGATCTGTTCCCGGTTGAACTGTGTTGGTGGCGGAGGAAAGGGAGGGTTGCGGAAATGGCAAGGACGGGGCGGTGATCCACCCAGCGGGCCCGGCAATCACTTTTTCTCCGGCGCCAAGTTCTTTCACAAGCCCCCCTGGAGTTTCAACACGCACCCGGCCGGCCTGAACCGTCGTCGTCAGAGAGGTTTTGGTGAGTTCGAGGGAATAGTGCGTTCCGATAACAGTGACAAGCGCGAAAGGGGTCCGGGCCTTGAACGGCTTTCTCCCTCCCGCCTCTGGCTGAACCTGAATATTCGCCTTTCCGCTCAAAAGGCGGATGCCGTCTTCGAGTACCTCGAGACGTGCTCCGACGGCGTCAAGTTCGCAACGGCCGGGCAGGGTGACTTGGGCAATCCCTGCGGGCCCTGTTTCGATCGTGGTTCCTGTGGGGATAGCACCGGAACCGGCGTGAAGAAAAGTTTCAAGGCTTTTGGGAACCGACCCCGACAAAAAGGAAACCCTCCAGACTGCCATCGGTTCATCTTTCTTCAGCGGAACCAGCGTCGATGCACGGTACAAAACAGCCCAACACAGGGCGAAGATCAGAACCCCGGCCATCCCGTAAAACACACTGGCCTTGAGGGGAGTGGTGGGTGAAACAAACTGCCACCATCGCCGAAGCTTTTCGACAAGAGGTTCCGGAGCCGAAACCCGGCTCTGGATTTTCGCCACGATCGCACCGGCCAGATCGGGCGGGCGGCAAGCCGCCCGAACCACCAAAAGGCCATCGACCATTCGCCGGTGAAGTTCGAGCTTTTTCAGGCAGGCCGGGCATCCGCGGGCATGCGCCTCGCATTCGACCGGCAAGGACAATTGCTCCCGGGTCTCGAGGAGTTGTTGCAATTCATGGCAGTTCATCTGATCCCTCCAAGGAATAGGACGCACTCGGAGGGAGATCGGTTCATGGAATTTAGAGCCCCGGTTCCGGAAATCACGAAAATACTTTACCGGAATTCGAGAAAGATGGAAAGACCCATCGGGTGGGTAATGGCGAATCGATGACTGATGGAGTTTGTCATTACGAGGAGGCGCGACTAACAATGTCCGCTAAATTTCTCGGTTCGGCCCCAGATAGTGGACGCGGCATCTTGCCGCGTCGCAGCGGCTTGAAGCCGCTGCCAC
>MNYA01000001.1 GCA_001872985.1 bacterium CG2_30_54_10
CATTTTCGACATGTCAGTCAAAATAATTCTGATTCTGCTTGTTTTGGCGGTCGGTGATTACTTTTTCCAATATTGGCGATTCGAAGAGAATTTAAAAATGTCCAAGGAAGAAATCAAAGAAGAATTCAAACAACGGGAAGGAGATCCAAAGGTCAAGGCCAAGATTCGAGAGCGTCAGCGAAAGATAGCCACGCGAAAAATGATGTCGGAGGTTCCCAAGGCAACTGTTGTCGTTACCAACCCAACTCACATCGCGGTAGCCCTCCAATACGACCAGAAAACCCATGATACCCCTCGGGTCGTGGCCATTGGAACAGACCTGATTGCGCAAAAAATCAAGGAGATTGCACGAAAGCACGCCGTGCCCATATTTGAAAACAAAGCCCTTGCGCAAATGTTGTTCAAAATGGTAGATGTTGGCGACGAGATTCCATCTGAACTTTACGTCGCGGTGGCTGAAATCCTTGCGCAGGTTCATCGAATGAAAGCTGCACCGGAAGCGTGAAAAGCTTGGCTGCATTCAATCGGTTTTTTGCGGTGCATAGGGCACGTGCCTTGACTGGAAATCGAAATGGCTGAAACTGCTCGCCCTTCCATGCTGAACATCGTGCCCTTGGCCGAGGCTCTTCGGAGCCCGGATGTCCTCTTTGCCCTCGCTCTCGTTTCCATTGTGATGATGATGGTGGTTCCTCTTCCCCCATTCATTCTTGACGTTTTTCTTGCAATGAACATTGCTCTTGCACTGGTCATCCTTCTCGTTTCCGTCTACACGAAAGAAGCTTTGGAGTTTTCAGCATTTCCGAGCCTTTTGCTTGTGGCGACCTTGTTTCGATTGAGTCTCAATGTAAGTTCCACACGGGTCATTCTTACTGGCGAGGGTGCGAAAATAACAATCATCAAAGCCTTCGGGAATTTTGTCATCGGAGGCAACTACCTTGTCGGGATTGTCGTTTTCTCCATTCTTGTAGTAATACAATTCATCGTGATAACCAAAGGCGCGGAGCGCGTTGCCGAGGTTGCCGCGAGATTCACTCTCGATGCGATGCCCGGAAAACAGATGGCTATTGATGCCGAACTCGGCGCCGGAAGCATTGACAACGATGAGGCCCGTTTACGTCGCAAGAACATCCAACGTGAAGCAGATTTTTACGGGGCCATGGACGGCGCCAGCAAATTCGTAAAAGGCGATGCAATTGCCGGAATAATCATCACAATTATCAACATTCTTGGAGGCTTGGCGATCGGGGTTTTACAGCGAGGGGAATCAGCCCTCGACGCGCTCCAGGTCTACACCCTGTTCACCGTTGGAGACGGGCTGGTTACGCAGATCCCGGCGCTTCTGATCGCAACGGCGACAGGCATCGTGGTCACTCGGGCCGGATCCGACTCCAGCCTTGGGCTCGAATTAACCGAGCAGTTGGCCTCTCGCCCAAAGGTTCTGTCCATAACCGCGGCCATGCTCGGTTTCATGGGGCTGATTCCGGGCCTTCCCAAGTTCAGTTTCCTCCTTCTATCAGTATTCTTCGGGAGCATGGCCTACCTGGTTCACACCAAGGAACTGAGCACGCTGAAGAAAAAGGAAGATGACAAGAAAGAAAAAGCCGCGGCCCCCGGAAAGCCCGAAGATGTTTCATCCCTCCTCAGTGTCGATCCGCTGGAGCTCGAGATCGGTTATAATCTGATTCCTCTCGTGGACGCGAACCAAGGTGGGGACCTGCTGAACCGGATCACCTTGATCCGAAGACAGATCGCGATCGATCTTGGCTTGGTGGTTCCGCCGATTCGAATCAGGGATAACATCCAACTTCAGCCTTCGACATACGTCATCAAGATAAAGGGGGTTGAGATCGATCGTTATGAAATCATTGCAGATCAATTCCTGGCGATGAACTCAGGCACGGCAACCGGCACGGTCAACGGGATCGAGGTCACCGAGCCGGCATTCGGTCTTCCCGCGATATGGGTCAATCAATCACTTCGGGAAAGGGCTGAACTGGCCGGCTATACGGTTGTTGACCCGTCCACGGTCATCGCGACACATCTGACCGAAATTGTTCGCAAGAACGCGCATGAGATCCTTGGTCGCCAAGAACTTCAATCGATTCTCGAAACGGTAAAAGCTACATACCCGCTGATCGTTGAAGAGGTGATCCCAGGCGCGATCAGCCATCCCGTTTTATTGAAAGTTCTTCAAAATCTTCTTCGTGAAGGCATTTCGATCCGGAACATGGTTTCAATTCTGGAAGCCCTTGCTGACTGCAAAGGAATCACGGATATCGACACCCTCACGGAGATTGTACGGCAGGGTTTGTCGCGACATATTTGCAAAGCCCTGGCGGATGAACAGGGTGTCATACATGTGATTTCCCTGGATCCGCGACTAGAGCAGGTTCTGGCCAATTCGCTTCAAAAAATCGATGGAACAACCCAATTAGCCCTGGATCCGAAGGTGGCTTCGGACTTTCTCGCGAAACTAAAGGAGCGCGTTGATGAGGTTGCGCAGGAAGGAAAGACACCGATTTTGCTTTGCGCATCCGCGCTGAGGCTGAGTCTGAAGAGGCTGACCGAAAGGATAGCCCCTCGAATGGCCGTTCTTGCATATAATGAAATCCCGACGACGTTCCAGTTGGAATCAATAGGACTTGTCTCAATTTAGTCACATCAGGAGATTATGCTTCAAGATCAAGCCAGCTCTCTACGTCAACTGAAAAAACTTCGCGACTATCAGGCATCGGAGAATTTTCCTTCGAAGGATGAGTTCATTGCGAACATATCCCGCCCCACCGGATTCCCGACAATCGCTTTGGTGGTTCCGGACGGAGTAAGCGATGAAGTTCCTCCGCTTCAGGAGTGGATACACGGGTTGGTCGGTGGGTCTTCACGGGCATGCATCTGGGATCAGGCCGGTCTTTTATCGGTTTCGTCGCTGCTTCCTGATTGCGACCAGATTTTCCCGACCTTAAAGACCGTTGAAACCGACCGCGGGCCCTTGCTGGTTCTGCCGCGATTTCCCGATTTCCGGCTTCTTACAGGGCTTCCGGAAATTGAAAGGATCAAGTTCGCCCGAAATCTATTCCGGACGGTTGGAAGCATTTCTGAACTTTGGATAGTATTACGGGCGAGTGAGCTACATCACTGTCAGGCGGCCCTCCAGGCAACCGATCTGGCCTGCATCATCGCCCCGGATCATCCGGATGCGATTCTCAAATCTTATGAAGCAGTCAAGGCGATTCATTTGTCAGGTTATTTTTCCACATTCGGCTTGATCGTGCTAAACCCTCGGGAAATCGGCGAAAAGACTGATTTTGTGGAACGAATTAAATCCGTGGCCAAACAATTTTTGTCGCTTGACCTTGTTCCTGCCGGAGTGGTACTTTCAGGCCAGGGTTCGGAGAACTGCATCAATTCACAAATTAGAGAACTCGTTGGAGCGATTGACTTGAAATCCACCGATTTCCAATATTTTTTAGGGGAAAGGCTTCTTTATCCAATCCCCGGAGACCTGGGGCAATAATGGCGGATCAGGTGTTGAAGCCAATCGAAGGTCTGATTGCAGAAACCCGCAAGCTGATTCAGCCATATATTTTCAAAAGATTGGAAGCACGCCGACCGCGTCAGGCGGGAAAGAAAATCGCCCGGACAATTACGGTCACCTCGGGGAAAGGCGGCGTTGGAAAAACCAGCATCGTTGCCAATCTTGCCATCTCCCTGGGTCAGGCCGGCCGTCGAGTAATCATTCTGGATGCGGATCTCGGATTGGCGAATATAGATGTCGTGTTCGGAATCCGCCCCAAGCGGAACCTGACGGATGTCATCAATGGCGCCCACACGCTCGATGAAATCCTTATCCAGTGCCCCTGCGGAGTCCAAATCATTGCAGGTGGTTCCGGAATCAGCGAGTTGGCCCATCTTCCCCCGGAACAAACCAAGCGGCTTTTCGAGCAGCTTCGATTTCTTGAGGACAAAGCGGATTACCTTCTCATCGATACCGGTGCGGGGATAAATCAAACAGTCATTTCTTTTTGCCTGGCAGCCGATCAAATCGTGGTTGTTACCACCCCTGAACCGACCGCGCTCGCTGATGCCTATGGAATAATAAAAGTCATCAGCCAGACCCGGCCGGCGAGTCAGATTTCGGTTCTTGTCAACCGTGCTGAGAGCAAGGGAGAAGCCGATTTTATTCAAGAGCGCCTGGAAAAAGTTGCAAAGGAATTCTTGAAATTCCAGATTCAAAAACTGGGTTATCTGCCCGACGACCAGAACATGTATCTTGCGGTGCGCCAACAAACTCCGCTCGTGCTCTTTTCACCCATGTCGCCCGCGGCAGTCAGTCTTCGAAAGATAGTCTCGGAAGCATTCAACGAATCGGTTACAATTGGATCGGTTCCGGCGGAATCGGAGCCCGATGGAATTGAAGGCTTCCTTGGGCGACTTTCCAGGTTCTTTCGAAAAGCGGAAACGCCGTTATGATGGTGAAAAAATACACCGCTGACAGCTATTATGAGGCGTTCACCAAAGCCCAGTCGGAGCTGGGAGAGGATGTCCTTGTAGTCACATCCCGAACGTTCTCCAACTCATCGTGGGGGGGCTTCTATTCGAAGGAAATGGTAGAAATTACTGCGATGGCTCCGAACCCCCGGACTGCCGGGCGCCCTGGGCGCGTTGCACGCACTGCGCCGGAGAAACCAATGCCATCGGAGGAATTAACCTTCACTCCCGTTCGGCAGAACATTCTTCCGACAGATTTGAGATCCCCGATCAAATCTGTGACCCACGATGTTTACCCCAATCCGCCGGTTCTGCCCAAAGTTGAGAAACCAGTCGGGCGGATGATCCATACGATCCGGTCGGTTCAATTGGGCAAGGAAGAACCGCGGACCCAGAGAATTCCAGTCGAGGATGATTCGTCAGCCCATGATGAGCGAGTCACCAAGCTTTTAGAAGCGATTTTGTCCACGAAAAAGGATCGCCAGGCCAGCTCCGGCGTAGCCCCGCTTTCCTTGAGTGACCCGGAGTTTCGCAGCACAAAGCCCTTTCAGAACCTTGAAAAAAAGATTTCAGAAATTTTTTCCCTATTGAACGACATGCAGAAAACCTCCGCCGGGGCAGTAGCGGCCGCGCCGGTATTGCTTCCTGGCCTGGATTTCATCCAGAAAAGTCTGGTCGCTACCGAACTTCCAGCTCACATTCTCGACGAAGTAATGGCGCTTTTGGACCGCGATTTCACCCCCGCGGCGAAAAAAGACCCATGGATTGCCCAAGCGGAGTTTGGGGAATGGCTAAGAAAGAAAATCCGGGTTGGTGGAATGAACTACGAACATCCTGGGTCGGGACGTCAAACCTTGATCCTACTAGGACCAACCGGGGTCGGAAAAACGACAACAATTGCCAAGCTCGCGGCAACTTTCGCGCTGGATGTCGTTGAACGTAGGTCAGTCGCGTTGCTCACAACTGACACATTCCGAATAGGCGCAGCTGAGCAGTTGGGGCGATACGCACAGATTATCGAAGCTGAGTTTGAGATTATTTTGAAACCCGACGATATCTCCGGTCTCCTGGAAAAGCACAAAAACAAGGACGTCATTTTAGTAGACACCGCGGGACGGTGCCAAAAGCAACACCAAGAACTTCAGGAACTTCAGGAATTCGTAGAGGAATTCCCAACTCCGACAAAGTTCCTGGTTCTATCGGCAACCACGAAATATTCCGATATGTTGGAAAATGTCCGTAGGTTTGGGGATGTCGGGTTTGACCATCTCATCTTTACCAAGGTTGACGAAACGAACTCGGTTGGGCCGTTGCTGGGGCTGTTATTTGAGACCTCGGCCAGCTTGGCTTATGTCACTCATGGGCAGCGTGTTCCAGATGATTTTTGCTCGGCTGATCCAATTTTTTTCCTTAACCGGATTTTCAACAAGGACTCCGCTTAATCCCCTTTCTCTCCACAATTTCGAGCCGTTTCATGTAAAGCTGCGAAGGGGATACGAGCCATCTCTCCGAACAAACAATACTTTCATTTCAAACGAAAGGGGTATCTGCTCAAAAAGAAGGGTCATTAGCTGATTCTCAACATAATGCGAGATTCCTCACATTCGTTCGGAATGACAAACGATGCTGTCATTTCGACCGAACGGAGAAATCTTTTGTGCCAGGAATCATTGAGTTCCCCCGAATTATTGAGTGGATAATTCATTTCAAACGAAAGGGAAATATTTCTCTTCAAAAACAGTTGTCGCTCCAATCTATTGAATCGATACCTTTTACGCGGCAAATGAAATTTGTCGCCTTTCCAGGTCATTTTTTGTATACTGTAGGTTTGTGAATTGATTTCCGAAGTTCGTCATTTCCGGGAGACAAGGTGGATATAGACCTCAGCCAGTACATGGGAATGTATATTGACGGTTCCCGTGAAAACCTTGACCTCATGGACAAGATGCTTCTTGCCCTGGAAGATGACCCGGCCAATGCGGAAGCGGTGGGCGAGATCTTTCGCGCTGCCCACACGCTTAAAGGAATGTCCGCCACCATGGGTTTTGAAAAGGTTGCCCACCTGACCCATGAAATGGAGAACATCCTCGATAAGCTGCGGAACAAGCAACTTGGCGTTAGTCAGGGAATCATTGATCTGCTGTTCGAAACCTTCGATGTGTTGAGAGTTCTGGTCAACGACAGCATCTCGGCTACCGACTCGAACGTCGATCTGGAAGTTATTTCCAAAAAACTCGCGGACGCAGCTTCCCCACCCTCGGAAAGCCCGGTAGCCCAGACATATATTGCATCAGCCATCAAGACAGAAGCCGTGACGGCAGGGACGGCGGTTTCCGCACCTTGCTCGACTGGGGCAGAGAATCCAAAACTTGCTGACATGGTCATGAATGAGTTTGAAATACAGGTTCTCACCGATGCCAAACAGCAAAACGCCAACATCTACTTCATGGAAGTTCACCTGGTAACTGACTGTATCCTCAAAGCCCCTCGCGCATTCATGGTTGCTCGAAACCTGGAAGAACTGTCCTGCGACATCATCAAGTCCGTTCCTGAAACCAAAGATCTTGAGGAGGAAAAATTCGATTATTCCTTCAAAATGATCATTCTTTCCCCGGTTTCGGCGGGCGCCGTGAAATCGGCAATTGAATCCATCTGCGAGATTGA
>MNYA01000327.1 GCA_001872985.1 bacterium CG2_30_54_10
CATTTTTTTCCCATTTCTACAAAGTACCGCGAATTATTGAGCAGATACAATAACTTGAACAAATTCAATAGGTACCCCGGCAATAGGTACTTTTCCACAAGCCTGAAAAGTTCAAGTAATTTCTGTTACAAGACCTTAGTGGCATTCGCGCGTGCCCCCCTTTATTGAGAAGTTACGTGAGAATCAGCTAATGCCCCTTCTTTTTGAGCAGAAACCCTTGTGCGACATTGAAAAAGCGGAGTTGGGTGCGCTTCCGAGTTTTTGGAGAAACTTTGCTTTGGTGGTCAGTCCCCCACCAGGGAGTCACGCAACCGTGCCAGCCGGCCTCTCAAGCGAAGAATCGCCTTGGTATGAAGTTGCGATACCCGAGAGTCGGAAACGCCCAGAATCTTTCCGATTTCCTTGGATGTCAAATCTTCGTAGTAGTACAAGGTGATCACCATCCGCTCGCGTTCAGAGAGTTTTGCGATAGCGTCCGCGAGTATTGTTTTCGCCTCGGCTTCTTCGACCTTGCTCTGGGGATTATCGCTTTTCTGGTTCTCTACGAAATCGAAGCGCGAGGAACCTTCCTCGTCATCATAGAAAATTTCATCCAGCGAAAGCAGGAGAGATTTCTTGGTCTCATCGAAAAGTTTGTGGAGCTCGGAGATATCAATTTTCAGGAAATCGGCGATCTCGTCATCGGTGGCATCCCGGCCAAGCTTGCCTTCAAGTTTCGCGTAGGCCTTCTCGAGCTTTCTGGCTTTCTGCCTGATGGAGCGAGGCGTCCAATCGAGCACTCTCAATTCGTCGAAAATTGCGCCTCTGATGCGGGTTTTGGCGTAGGTCTTGAACTTAACCTTGCGCTCGGTGTCGTATTTGTCGATTGCGTCTATCAGACCGAGAATCCCGTAGGAGACGAGGTCATCGAACTCGACGTTGCTCGGAAGATTGACGGCAATTCTTCCAGCCACATACTTGACGAAGGAGGCATACTTCATGATCAGCGAATCTTTAATGCGCTGATCGTGGGACTCCCTGTACTGGCGCCAGAGTTTCTGATCCTCTTCTTCTTGGGCCCGGGCTGCGGCTTTCTTGGCATCCGCCGCTTCTTTCTCTTTTAAAGACATTGCTTCCTGATCCACTTATTTCCTCCGAGGTTTCCTATAACACTGCCTTGGAACTGCCCGATGATGCAGAATTGGATTTTTCTACCGTCACCCTTGAAAGAACCACAGGTTTCAAATCTGCCGCTGAAACACCGTTTGCAGGCCGAGGCGGCCACTTCTTGGATGGCTGGTCAAGAAGGTCACCCAATTCTTCCGCTATATGCGGATCTTCGATCTCGAGTTCCTTTTTTAGTTTGTCTTCTTCCTTGCCTTTGATGTAAGGCATCAATACTATTTCAAGAAAACTCCCAATTCCGACGCCCAGCAGGCCGAAAAGGAAAAAGGCTACGAAAATACGATAAAGAAGAGTCTGAAAGGTCACACGCACAACAAGGGAAAGAAGGAAAACCACGCCCGTTACGGTGACCGAAAGAAACAGGCCGATCATCAGAGACAGACGGGTCATCTCATATTTCCTTTGAGGATTCGCCTAAGACCGTCAGGGAAATCCGCCCTGAGTCCAGCCGAAACACCATGGAACGCCCGATTGTTCCACCGGTTTCGGTGGCCATTACAGGAATTCCAAGTTTCTTGACGGCGGTCAAGGCTGCTTCCGAATTTTTTTTGCCGATGTTAAGGGAAAAATCTTCGGTCGGCGGGAACATCTCGGCGCCACCCACCATCTTTGCCCAGAGGTTTCCCTTGAATACCCCGGCGTGACTCAATGTCTGGAAAAGGAGAGGGATAGCGGTGTCAGCGAACTTTTTCGGGTTAAGCCGGTCAGGAGCGACACCCGTTGAATCAGGGAGAATCACGTGCGCCAACCCACCAATGGAGCTCTTCGGATCGTACATCGCCACGATAACACACGAACCAACGCCATAGGCGGCCAGGGCATCTGGAGCTTTGGCAATGCGAATCTCCGCCATTCCAACCGGATAAACTTCGGGCATCAGCTATTTGACTCCGAGGATTTCGAGTAACCGATCGAGCGATTTGGGGTCCGGAAGGAGGAAGATGTGTATCCGCAGGTTTTCCTGGCTTTCGATGAATGAGGTCTCGATCATCAAAACGTAGTCGCTGACAGCGGCATTGTCGGAAATTACCGAGTCGAGCAGCGCGCCCGCCATGTCAATGGCCATGGATGGCAGTGAGTTGAGCATCGGAACGCGGGTCAATACGGAAAGGGCATTGAGAAAGGCTCCCGCAAGGATGTTCCCGATTTCACGCATGCAGGATGTTTCCATTTCGCTGAACTTGCCTGGTGTGCTGCTCTCGAAGCCGGGCATCAATGCTTTCAGCAGTTTGACCGCCGTGGTGGTTGGAAGCAAAAGGATGAACCGGCCCGAGAGCTTCCCCATGACTTTCAGGAAAATTCCCATAACCTGCTGTTCCGGGCCGCCAATTAGCCTGGAAATTTCATTCAGGGGTAAAATCTTTGCTGACGGTACATCCATGTCGATCTTACGATTCAAAAACTGGGCGAGGGCCGTCGCGGCGTTCCCAGAGCCAATATTGCCCATCTCCCGCAACGCATCGAGTTGTTCTTTGGTCAGTTTCAGAACATCATCCATGGCTTTCTACCTCAGGGTTTGCTAGTCCGGACATTATAATCAAGAGAAAAGGGATTTGCAATAGAGCCTTTCTCTGTTGAGAATCGACTACGGCATGAATTATATTAAAAAGAGTAAGGATTTGGGAGTAGGGATTTGGGAAAAGCCTGCTTCCAGCGGAAATTGAACCCATAAATCACAAAATTTAGATGCGTTTTTGTAGAACTGGATTTTGCAGTTGGAAGTTCGAAACTGTCATTGCGAGTGGGGCCAATGACCCGCAAGTTCACCCGGATCAGTTTCCTGGTGTCGCCTCCTTACCCGTGTAGTTTTACAGGTTATCGGCTTCTGGGCTGAACTGGTTTCGGGGTGGGTGGGAATTCCGGCTCGGGTTGGGAATAATCCCGGCCGTTGAAACGACTCATGGCCCTGGGGCCCATCCCGAGCAGAAGCATCGTTACCAGGTCGGGAAGATCCTTCAACGCTGAATCCAAAATACCCCGTTCGAGAGCCGGCATTGGCCCAAGGACATGAGAGATCAGATCGCAACCGGCTTCTCCGGATTCGGGTCTTCCTACCCCGATACGCAATCGCCAGAAATTTTTCCCGATATAACCTATGATGGATCTCAAGCCATTGTGGCCACCCTCGCTGCCGGACGGCCTCAGGCGCAGCTTTCCCACCGGAATGTTGATGTCGTCGGCAATTACTATCAGATCGCCGATAAGCATCTGCTCATGGGTCAGGAACCGCGCAACGGCTTCCCCGGAAAGGTTCATGTAGGTCATCGGTTTGAGAAGAAAGTGGGATCCCCCCTTGAAGGTAAAGCTCGCAGCTTTTGCTTTGAATGGGCTCAAATCGAATTGCGTCTTGAACCGCTTCGCAAGAGCTTCCAGAGCCCAGAAACCAACATTGTGCCGGGTATTCTCGTATTCCGGCCCTGGGTTTCCCAGTCCTGCTATGATCATGATGTTTACGGAGGGGATTGTAGGAAAACCGGGGAAAATTGTCAACGTGGTTCCCTAGGCAGGTATAACCCGGAAAGCAGAGGCTCAGTGGTGAAGAGTCAAGTTCCAGAAGCCTTGGGTCAAATGCAAGAAGTCAGTGTTAGCACCCTGCTAATTTGCGGCAAATGTATCAACCCAAATACGTTTCGCGGGAAGTATGAAGGTGAACCGAAGGGGGCAATGCGCCCGACCGCAGGGGATGAGCAGGGACGGGTTTTAAACCCGCCCCTGCTTCTCGAGGCGAAGCGGGGCGCGTGCCACCCACTTATTGAGAAGTTACATCCGCGAATTGACACAGACCACCCACGGTTTGTATAATCCGACCTGTCGTAGACACCTGCTCTTCAGCAACCGCTTCTCCAAATGGATACATCGAAAAAAGTCTTGTTACTTGTCCTGTCCGGTTTTGGGCTGTCTGAAACCCAAGTCGGGAATGCCGTCCGGCAGGCGGTTCCGGAGTTCCTACAGAAACTTTTTCAGGAACGCCCCTTTTCCCGCCTGGAGGCTTCCGGCCTCAACGTAGGGCTTCCACACGGTGAACCCGGCAACTCCGAAGCCGGTTTCCTGGCGATCGGAGCAGGCAGGATCATCGAACAGGAGCAGACCAGAATTAACAGGTCCATTGAGGATCGTTCCTTTTTCGAGAACGTTTCTCTTACCGGTTTTATGCAGCAGATCAAAGCCCAAGGGCGGGCTCTGCACCTTTCAGGGCTCCTTTCCGACGGGAACCTCCATTCCAGGACAACCCACCTTTATGCGCTTCTCGAGATGGCTCGCAATCAAGGGTTGAATAACGTATTCGTCCACGTTTTCACCGATGGCCGGAATTCCGATTCAAGATGTGGGTTGAATGTTATAAAAGATCTTCAGGAAGAAATGAAAAAAATCGGGGTAGGCCGCATCGCGACCATCAGCGGTCGATATTATGCCATGGACCGCGACGGCCGATGGGATCGCCTCGAGAAAGTCTATCAGGCGATTTCCAGCGGGATGGGAAATCATGCATCCGACCCAATTGATGCGATCGATTCTTCATATAAGGTCAATGTCACCGACGAGTTCATTCTTCCCGTTGTCATCACCGAATCTGGTTCCCCGATTGCGACAATTGCCAACGGAGACGGCTTGCTGGCGTTCAATCATCGGAGCGACCGCATCCGGCAGTTCATCCGAATGTTTACCGAGCCGGGATTCCCGCATTTCAAAATCAACGAGGTCAGCCCCAGGGTTGCCGGGCTTGTCCCGCTTGCAAAAAAGTTCCCTTTCCCCGTTGGGTTCGAGCAGGTTCCGGTTGATGGGGTTCTTGGGCAGATCCTTGCAGAATCCGGAATCAAACAGTTCCGCCTTGCCGAAACGGAAAACTACGCGAACATCACCTATTTTCTGAACGGAAGGCTTGAATCCCCATTCAATGACGAAGAAAGGTTTCTGATCCCGACTTCGAAAGTTGGAACCTACGATCTTAAGCCTGAAATGTCAGCATTCGAGATCGGCGACCTCCTCATGGAAAAAATCCAGACCAGCCGTTTCCCATTCGTTCTTGCCAATTTTGCGAATTGCGATGCCGTCGGCCACACCGGGAACTTGGAAGCCGCGGTAAAGGCTGTCGTATCAGTTGACAGCGTCCTTTCCAAGGTCATCCCCGTTGCTTACAACGCTGGTTACGACTGCATGATCTGCTCCGATCACGGCAACGTCGAAAAAATGATCGACCCTGACTCAGGGAAACCCTTTCCGGGTCACACTAGCAACCTCGTGCCCTTGAGTCTGCTTTCGCGTAACCCAGCGGAGTTGCGCCCGGAAGGCGGGTTAGCAGACATTGCCCCCACCATCCTGGATCTCTTCGGTCTGGCGGCGCCAGCTGCTATGACCGGAAAATCACTGTTGACTTCCCGAAAATGACAGGAAACAACCAATCCCCCGCACGGGGTTGTCTTTTCGTGGTTTCAGGTCCATCCGGGGTCGGAAAAACTGTTCTATGCAACAAGATGATCGAGCGTTTCACGCCCATGCTGGTCTATTCGATTTCCGCAACGACCAGGGCTCCGAGAAGCGGGGAAACAAACGGTCAGGAATATTTTTTCTATTCCGTCGACGAGTTCAAAAATGCCCTCGATAACAATCTCCTGGCCGAATGGGCGATCGTCCATGGAAATTATTACGGTACTCCCAAACATTTTCTTGAAGGTAATATAAGCCAGGGCAGGCACGTTCTTCTGAACATTGATGTTCAGGGCGGAATGAAAATCCTCGGCCAGTACCCTGAAGCAATTATGATTTTTCTTCAGCCTCCCTCTTTTTCCGTCCTGGAGGATCGAATCCGGAGACGGAACACCGATAGCGACGAGATCGTCCGAAAACGCCTGGAAAATGCCCGTTCAGAAATGGCTTTTCTTTCCCGGTATTCTTTCTCGATTGTCAACGATGACCTCGTCAAAGCGGCCCACGAACTGGAAGACATTTTGCGAAAACACATTCAGAGCGCTTCTTGACACCTTCCCCCTGGGTTCCTATAATCAGAGCATATCGATTCGAACTTTTTGGAATCTGGAGGCCCCTAATGACCGAACGAAATTCGACCCTCTGGCTTGCAGCCATCCTCCTCACCTTTGCGATCGGGGCAATGGCCGCGGAGCCCGAGCAGTTACCGCCAATGGATGTGAAGCTGAACATTGTAGCGGGCCAAGTGAAGCTGACAAGAATCGGAAAAACTCTCTCCGATGTCCTTACCACGGGAGTACCCCTCTTCCCGGGTGATCTTATCGAAACGATGCGTGAATCGAAAGCTGAGCTCGTTTATGCCGATAGCGCCGTCATGCGAATCAAGCCACTGACCCTAATCGAAGTCCAACCATTCGCCCTGAAAATTTTCAAAGGAAAAATGTGGCACAAATTCACCAAGCGCGGAACCGAGTTTGTCATTGACACTCCGAGCCTGGTCGCCGGAATTCGCGGAACGGTTTTCGACGTAGCCGTTTCATCGCGCGGCAAGTCCGTCATTTCGGTCATGGAAGGCGCCGTAGCGGTTCATTCCAAGATCCGGAACGGTTCTCAGCGCGATTCCCCGATACTCGTAAGACAGGGATTTTCTACCCATGCCGAATCGGGTCAGGCGCTGTTTCCGCCCTACAAGTTCAATTCTTCCAAGAAATCGGCGGAATGGGGCGAGGCTGAGTGGGTCGCCGGAGATCGGAGCGTCGAACAGCTCGCGCTGAATTATTACAACCTTAGGTACGAGTATGGCGTGGATGACCCTCGAACTGTTGATGCCCTGCGCACCCTGGAAGAGGCAAAGAAAGCCATGCCCTCCCAAAAGAAAAAGAAGTAATACCTGAATTTTGGTTGGTGGGCTACATTAACTTCAAGAGCCAAAAATTGTCATTGCGAGCGAAGCGAAGCAATGACATGTCTCTCATTCGCAAAATTCGGTATCAGTTAACGTGGGACACTACCGAATTTTGCGCATCCGCTCAAAAAGAAGGGGCATAGCTGTTTCTCAACATAAAGCGAGATTCCTGTAACTTCTCAAAAAAGGGGGGCACGCGCCCCCCTTCGCCTCGCGAAGTGAATTCGCGAGGCTCATCCCCCGCGGTCGGGCG
>MNYA01000329.1 GCA_001872985.1 bacterium CG2_30_54_10
AGGCCCAAGCTGCGTTCTGGCCCTCCGTTGTTGCGGCGGCGGAGTATGACGAAAAGGAACTCCCTCTCTCGGCTCTCGGAATGGGCGAAGCTCTCCAGGGACCCTTCGCACCCTCAACGATCCGGAGCGTGATATACCGCGAAGGGATCGGTATCCGAATGCCCATCTATCGCGGAGGGCGCGACGGGCAGGCACTTTCCGTTGCCAGACTCGGGAAGCGGGAATCCGATTTCGAGTTTGCCGCCGTTCGCGAGGGTCTGATTGCGAATGCCATTGAGGCCTACGTAAACCACGAGAGAACGCGGGAGCTTCTAAAAAGCGCGGAAGAGCATGAAAGCGCGATGAACGGGCAGCTCCAGCGAGTCGAGCGAAACATCGAGGCAGGAATGGGTGTCAAATTCGATCGCTTGCAGGTTGAAGTCCGTCTCGAATCCGCTCGGGAAGCCGTTCTGGCCGGGCAGAACGCGGTCGATTCCGCGCGAACCGCTCTCAACCTCGCTATGGGAGAATCACCCTCCACGCCGGTTTCGACCCTGCCTGTCGCCTCATTCCCCGCCATTACCCAAGAACTTTCAGAACTGCAGGGCGAAATGATTCGAAAAAATCCGTCGTTGAAACAAGCTCGGAAGAAAGTGGAGGCTTCCCGCCGCACGGTGTCGATGGAACACGGTGGCAACCGGCCCTCTGCGACTCTTTCCGGAAGCCTTTCAAATTTTGGGAAAGATCTTCCAGTGCATGAAAGAGGCTGGACGGTCAACGGTTCGGTCGAATGGAAATTGTTCGATGGGGGCTTCGTCCGCGCCAAAGTCGATGAAGCGCGACATCATTCGGCCCTTGCCCAGGCTTCGCTGGACGATCTTCAGCAGCAGCTTCTCGCGGCGCTTGAACGGTCTTTCCTCGAAAATCGAAATGCCCTAAAACGCCTCGAGGTCAGCCGCAAGGGGCTCGAGCTGGCCCGGGAACAAATCCGGTTGTCCGATGTCCAGCGTGAGTCCGGTTATATTACACTTATAGACCTACTGGACAAACAGGCCGAACTGACACGAGCACGGGTAAGCCTGATCGGCGCAAGATATGATACCTATCTATCGGCTCTGGCAATCCTCCGGCTAACCGGGAAACTGACCCCCGATTTCGTTGCCGCGCTGTAACCTCTCAATAAGCCCGGGCAAAAACATGAAAATGGGCAACAACTTTGGAGGGCGCAACGCGCCCGACCGCGGGGGATGAGCCTCGCGAATTTACTTCGCGAGGCGAAGGGGGGCGCGTGCCCCGAATGGTGCTTAGTTAAGCCTACTTTGGCTTCTCCAAAATTTTTTCTACGATGGGTAAACACTGATGAACGCGAATTTTATTCCGAGCATTTTTCTCAAGAATTTCCTTATCTAATACGGATTCCGGTAAATTTCTGCGTAGGGAGCGTAGGGCGAATCAGGCTCGCAGAGCCGTATTCCGCCGCCCAGGGAACGAAGGGATTTACCATTATCCGTATAAGTGCCATTCGCGCGTGCCCCCCTTTTTTGAGAAGTTATCTGGCCCTTTCCTAAAAGTATCCAAAATCCAGAAGAACCATAATTCACGGGTTTAGTTCTTGAAATGGTATGATTAGCGACTTATGCGTTTTTTTGTCGACGTTTCCTTCCCCTTCAACCTTGGAATGGACCAGCTAACCTATCATTTCGAGCAGAATGGAGCTCTCGAAATACAGCCGGGAAGCCGTGTCGTTGCTCCGTTGCAGAATCGGCAACTGATCGGATACGTGACCGGGTGCTCTGAAAAGGCGCCAGATTTCAAGACCTCACCCTTGCGCGAGCTCGTGGACCCGCTTCCTTTGCTCTCGCCTCCGCTTGTGAAGCTTGGCCTCTGGATGGCGGAAGCGTTCCTTTGCAGCCCAGGGGAAGCTTTCCATTGCATGCTCCCGGGTGGGATCAAACAGCATGTTTCGCGCTTTGTTCTGCCAGGGCCGACGCAGCCCGAAGAACCGATTCCCCAAGAACTTACATGGCTGGCCGAGCGTGGGAAAACCGTGCTGCGATCCTTTTTCGAGGCTTTTCCCCACAGCCAGCGTAGCATCGCGGACTGGACACGTCGCGGGTGGATCGCGATCGAGCACGAGATTTCCCGTGTGGCCGGGCCGAAGATCATGACAAGGCTTTTTCTTCCAAATGATGTTCCTCTGGCGATCGAAAGACTGACTCCGAAGGAGCGCCAGGCAGTCGAGGTTCTCCTGAAGGTCAACACCCCGATGTCCGCAGCCCAGTTGGCCAGACAGGCCGAGGTCAGTTCAAGCGTCATCAAGGCTCTCCTCGAGAAAGGAATTGTACAAACCCGTCAGGAGCGTCAACTTCGGGAAATTGCCGGGGGAGCCCCGGTGCCTGAGCGTGCCGACGCGTTTCCGCAACTTTCAAGCGAGCAGAATGATTCGCTCGAGGCAATCCGGGAGAGCGCTCGAAGCGACCGAAAGCCTGTCCTGATCCGGGGAGTGACATGTTCGGGGAAAACCGAGGTTTATCTTCGCTGGGTGGCGGAGGAAATTGAGGCCGGGCGCGATGCGATTGTCCTGGTTCCTGAAATTGCCTTGACCCCGCAGATGGTGACCCGTTTCCGAAACCGGTTCGGGGAAAGGGTCGCCATCCTGCACAGTCGCCTTTCCGACGGCGAGAGATTCGATCAATGGGAGCAGATCCGCAGGGGAACATGCCCGGTAGTGGTCGGTGCCCGATCCGCTGTTTTCGCTCCGGTTCCGAATCTTGGAACGATCATTCTTGACGAGGAGGGCGAATCCTCGTTCAAGCAGGGCGAATCCCCGAGATATCACGCCCGCGAGGTTGCCCTTCAACGCTGCCGACTTGAGGGGGCCATGCTCGTAATGGGCTCCGCGACGCCATCGATGGACACCTATTATCTCGCGGCGAGCGGGGAATACCGTCTCGTGGAGATGAAAAAACGTGTAGCAAGCCGAATCCCACCCATAGTCGAGGTCGTGGACATGCGTAAAGAGCTCGTTACCCGTAATAATCGAAGCATGTTCTCCGCGGCCTTGACGGAAGCCATGAACCGGGTGCTCGCGGCGAAGAAGCAGGCCATCCTTTTTCTCAACAGGCGTGGGTTCAGCAGTTTTGTTTTCTGCCGGGCCTGCGGGCAAACACTTGAATGTTCGAGATGCCAGGTCTCGCTGGTTTATCACGAAGGAAGCCGAATCCTTCGGTGCCACTACTGCGGTGAGGCTCGCAGCCTTCCGCAAACATGCCCGAAATGCGCGAGCCGTGCGATCAAATATTTCGGCGCGGGAACCCAACGTATCGAGGCGGAGGCACGCAGATACTTTCCGCAGGCCAGATTGGCCAGGCTTGATTCCGACACGACTGGCCATAAGGGAAGTCTTGAAGACGTTCTAAGGCGCTTCGGAGAGAGGGAGATCGATATTCTGATCGGAACCCAGATGGTCGCAAAAGGCCTCGATTTCCCTGATGTAACCCTTGTAGGGATTCTGGCCGCCGACAGCCTCCTTCGATTGCCGGACTTCAGATCGGCCGAGCGGAACTTCGCCCTTCTTTCGCAGGTGGCCGGGAGAGCCGGGCGGGGCGACACCCCCGGAACTGTGATCCTGCAAACCTACGCGCCAGAGCACCATTCGATCAGATACGCCATCACGGAGGACTATCTTGGATTCTTCAACGAGGAGCTTCCACACCGCAAGGAAACAGGGTTTCCCCCATTCCGGCATGTCGCTTCCATTCTTTTTCAGGCTTCAACTCCTGAAAAAAGCGAGGCGGCCGCAAATGCCTTCCGGGATAGGCTTCTTTCCCCGGAATGTTCGCCTTCCCCGGAAAACATCCTGGGGCCGGCTCAAGCGCCCATTCCCAAAATCAACCAACTTTTCCGATTTCAGATGCTCCTAAAAAGTGTCGCCAGAGAAACACTGATCCATGCAATCCGGTTTGCATCAAAGGCTGGAAACCCTTCCGGAGTCAAGGTTTCCGCGGACATTGACCCCTATTTCGCACTTTGAATCATCGATAAAGATTCCGAGGATGAATTTGGTTTTCCAACAAGGGCAAGCCTCGCAAGGTGCGTTGATGTTGCTTTAGATGCACATAAATGAAAACTTCGTATTTTCAAGAGTATTGGTGGAATTTTTCTTCTACGCTTCTGTTTAGGGGCTGTAATAGCAATAACCATTGTCAGGGTTATTGCTATTACAGCCCCTTACAGCCCCTTATGGCCGGTCGATGAACCAGAATGTAACCGTTATTTTCTAAATAGGCCTTAGTCACCGTAGGGCTTCTCTGCGCGATCAACAAAAGAAGCTAAATTTGAAACACAAAGCGCACAAAGCGCACAAAGTTCACAAAGAAAAAACGGAGAAAAGTTTAGAACCCATTATTCAAAGGTCTTTGTGTGCTTTGCGATCTTTTTGGTTATAATTCATCGGCTAAGTTTAATTCTCGGGTTTAGTCGGTTTTGTTAATGGCGGTCACGGTAGGGCTTCTCAGCAATCCGACCCCTGTTGCCGATAATGTTCCGGGATATATGAAAGACGCAGAGTATAGACGTCGGCGAAATTTGGTCCAGGCCAAGGACAATGTCGGGGCCGGGGTCGAGCTCGGGGCCGGGGTCGAGCTCGGGGCCGGGATCGAGCTCGGGGCCGGGATCGGCGCCACGGACAAGGGCCGGGTCAGGCCCACGGTTTTTAGCATACTTGCACTCGCGCTCGTCCTCAGCACCTTTTCCATTCCGGCGGCTTTCGGACTGGAAACGGGCATTACGGCGGGTTTTGCGGCTGGCATTTCATCCGGCATTCGTGCGACAGCTCTCGCCCAGGCTCAAAAGGCTCGCACTAGTGGGTGTGAAGCTTGCCTCAGCCTTCTGTTGAATCGAAATCTGCCGCCTTTCCAGGTCAATGGCTTGAAGAACAAAGCTTTTCATGGCTTGAATGGAAACATCAACACGTTGGTCGGCGGACGCAATTTCACCGCCGCCGATGTCGATTACGCCGAAGTACCATTTTTTACATTTAACGGCCCGGGGCTGAGCAATCTCCTTCACGATGGCGGCGAATGGCCCGGAACCGCCGGAAACACGAATACCGATGACGGTCGGGCAAACTTCGGAAACGATTGGGCGGGCGAGTTCTACGACCTGGACAAGAACGGCCATTATCCGAAGGCGGTTCTTCGTTACATCGGCGCCCACTCTTACATCTTCGTTCCCCCGATGTTTTTTCCGACTCTCCCACGAGGAATTTCCACAACGGAAGAGGCGACCCCTGCTCCCCAAAGTGCATGGAATCTTATCTGGCCCGACACGGCAGGGTGGGGCGGTGATGTCTACTATTACGCTCCAGCCACTGGAGCAAAAACGCTCGATCCACGTTACGTGTTCGGAACCGACAAGAATCTTGCCCGCCTCAAACTCAAGGAAATCGCCGACGAGTTCGACGGCGTGATCTATCCGAAGATGCGGGAATACTTCGGAACTGAGCCTGACGTCGACGCCGATCCCAAGATTTTCATTCTTCTCGACGACATCCGGGATGGAGTCGGAAGTTTCCGCGGCTATTTCTGGGCGGGAAACGAATACACCCGCAGCCAGAATCCGCAAAGCAACGAAAAGGAATTACTTTATATCGACCTTTTCCCCACCATGGTCATGAACCCCAAACAGGGCTACGGCACCACCGCCCACGAGTTCGTCCACATGATCCATTTCAACATGGGAACCGGAGTGATCGATGGGCAGCAAATCGAAGAGGAACGATGGCTCGAAGAAGGGTTCACTCAATACGGGCAATACATCTATAACCATTCCCACACCACCAACCTTGATGAGTTTATCAAAAAACCTGATACCATTCTGGTGGATCCAAGAATCAGTGTCTGGCTTGGGCCGTCTCCGTTCGCGAATTACGGAGCTTCCTACCTTTTCGTTTTCTACCTCGCCGAACATTTCGGCGGCCCCAACGCCGCTAACTTCCTGCGAAACCTCGTCTCCGACAAAGCCGTCGGAGTCACCAGCATCGACAATGCCCTGCGTGGTTTCAACACGAATATGATCGACGTATTTTCCGACTGGGCAATCGCCAACTTTCTGGACAAGACAAAGAAACTTGACATGAGCCCACTGAACGATGGTAAATGGGGTTATTCTATTGATAATGATTACGATGTGACCAACGACCTGGGTGTGAACGAGCATCTTCCGGTCAAGCTTTCCGAGCATGTTGTCCTGGCCCCGCAGGGGGCGGTCAGATCGTCCAGCGTTAACAACTGGGCGGCTGATTACATCCAGATCTCCGGCAATAACGGGAATCTGAATCTCGGATTCGACGGCGACGATCGAGCGCAATTCAAGGTTGGAGTCATCAAGCGCGGCGCTCAGGTCGATCCTTCAGTCGAGTTCATCTATCTGAATGAAAGACAGCTTGGAAACCTGATCATTAAAAATTACGGTTCCGGAAATACCTATGAAAACCTCATTCTCGTTCCAATGGTCACCGCGCTCGCGAACTACGAGTTGATGAACTACGTCTACTCCGCGACATTCGATGATCTCAAGGTCGCGATTTTCCCGAACCCGATCTACGAAAACAACCTGCATATCGTGGTTCGAATGACCGACAAGTTTTCCACGACGCCGCGTCTGCAAATGAATTTCAATGGGGAACAGGGTTATCTTACGATGAACGCGGTTAACGACAGCACGTATATCACGAACTACCCTCTGAAAATTTCGGGTGAAGGCTTGATCGAGACCGCGGGAACCAACTCAAACGGAACCATCCTTACAAATACGTTGAAGTTTTCCGCCGTATATTATCCGCCGAAGAGCGAAGGGCTGCTGAAAGCTTCGTTCGGAACGCTGAACATGGCCGTCGGTTCACTCAGATCGGGTGGCCTGGTCGTTCTTTCGGAATCCTCCGGACAGACCTCTCATGCCGGCCTCCAGCGGGTGAGCCGGACAGTCGATGTTTCACTGCCGGTTGCCCATCTTGGGACACCCGCCACCCTGGATTTCCCGATGCTTGGAACTATTCCATCCGGAATCACAAAGGTTGGGCTTTTCGAAGATACTTCCTCGGGGCCCGTCTGGCTTGGAAAAGCGGATCTCGCGAGCGGTTCGGTTCGCGGATCGATCGAACGTCCGGGAAGT
>MNYA01000098.1 GCA_001872985.1 bacterium CG2_30_54_10
GAAGCCACATACAAATTCGGAGAAGAAGAGCTGATTTGGACCGTCTGCACCCCAAGGCATGATGGTGACCAACTGCCCAAAAGGAAAAAAACAACCAGGGAAAAAATCCTCAGCGGGGGAAATTTCCTTTCTGGGGGAGGGGCTGGAGTCAGCATCAGCAGGCAATCGCATCCAAAACAAAGTGTACAAACTGCCAGGTACGGATTTTGCGTGAATCGTAGGTGAAAGTCATTATTTTGAACCCACGGGAGAGGCGAAGCTATGATGGACACTATCAGAAGGTTGATCCTGTTGGCAAGCGTGGTTTCAATGCCGTTCGTCATCGGCTGCTTCGGCGCCGGTTCTTCCAACCCGGTCGGCACGGCTCCCCTGGCCCAGGTCGATGGCTCCGTTGTTGCCCAGGCCGACAACCCGGCAATCGCCGCGGCCAAATTTCTTTCAAACCCGACCTCGTCCAAAAAAAAGTATTCCTACTCAGAATCCCCATGTTCGGTGTCCCACGAATACAAATCAGAGTTGTCCAAGCGCCCCGGTTCCCTCCGCGTTCGTTTCTGTGCCAATTCCCAGGCTGAAAGCATTTTCCTTACTCTGGGTGATATGAAGGTCAAAGCGTACTCCGGAAAGCCCTACAAAGTCTCTCTTGATCCCCGCGAAATCGACCTCAAGCAAGCGACTGCCCTCACCCAGGTACTAGGGGAGCTCGCTCTTCCAACCGGGAATTATAAATACCTCGAGTTTGTAGTAAAATCAGGTCGGGTCGTAATTTCAGGCGAGTCCTTTCCTCTGACTATCCCTAGCAATCGGGTCCGGTTTCTTGGAAACTTCTCGATCAAAGACGGCTTTTCCACCGAATTGACCATCAAATTCCTTCACAAGCTGGTCCGGGTCAACGACAGAGAATATGAAAGGGACAATCGAGGGGAAGGGGATGGCCGCAACGGCGATGAGCGCAACGGCGATGACCACGATGGAAATGACCGCAGTCACCACGAGAAGGGCTTCAAATACGTCCTTCACCCCGTCGTGAAAATCTCCTCCACGCTGGTTCCCCTGGCGCCTCCAACTACCGTCACCGTGGGCGAAATCTCCGGGATCGTCCTAGACTATGTAAAGAAGACTCCAGTGAGCGGTTTGAATGTATCTATAAGCGGTAGTACAAGCCTTACCACCACCTCCGACGCAGCGGGCGCCTTCCAGTTCAAAGACCTTCTGGCCGGAATCTACACCCTGACTTTATCCAGTGCCGATTATCTCACAAAAACGGTTTCGGTCGAGGTTCTCGCCGGGCAGGTTGCTGTTGTAAATGCTGAGCTCAACCCGGCTGTGATCAGAAGTTCTGTCGGCAACACCGGCTGGTTCTCCCAATATTATCCGCTTGCCGATGCGCATGGCACTTATGGTGAAGTCGCCCTTGAAGCCCCTGTAACAATAGATTTCGTCAGCCTGGCTTTCATAAAAGCCGAGGTCTCTTTCGACAGCGAATACCACGGCGTCGGCGGCAGCCGCTTCAACACCTACCTGAGCTCGACGCAGCAGGTCACGATCATAACCAATCTCGGTGGCTGGTGGGTCGGAAACAATGCCCTCCTCGGAAGCCTCCTCGGTCAGTTCTACGCCACCAACCCCTTCACTCACAATACCGTTGATGTTACCGACTACGTCCGCACCAACCCCAGCGCTGCCTATTTCCTCGCCGCGAAAAACACGAACCCGGTCGATATCCGGTTGTCGAACATCCAGATGACCATCTCCTATCGATGAGTTTTGATTCAAGACATCTCTCATCAATTGCATTCCCCGGCCATGGCGCCGGGGTTTTTTGTCTTTTCCTGACGCTTCCTGAGGTTACGACGCTACCTGACGATCAATCTCGCGGCGAAAATGGCCAAGCCCGCCAGCGCGAGAATCAGACTTACGATCCAGAAACGCGCTACAACCTTTTCTTCAGCCCATCCAGCTAACTCAAAGTGATGATGGATCGGGCTCATCAGAAAAATTCGCTTGCCATGAGAATATTTGAAGTAAGTCACCTGTATTATGACCGAAAGGGCTTCAGAAACGAAGAGCCCGCCGATTATCAGAAGAAACAATTCGGTTCTGGTGCAGACCGCCACCGCTGAGATCGCCCCTCCCAAAGCAAGGGAGCCCGTGTCTCCCATGAAAACCTCCGCCGGATGCGAGTTAAACCATAGAAAGCCCAGGCACCCGCCAAGCAAGGCCGCGCAAAAGATCGCCAGCTCGCCTGTTCCGGGGATAAACGCCACGCCCAGATGCCTGGAAAAAATTGAATTTCCGATTACATAAGCAATTACCATGAAGGGAATAATCGCAACAGACACTGTTCCCGCAGCCAGCCCATCAAGACCGTCGGTCAGATTTACCGCATTGGTGGCGCCCACAATCACTACAACAAGAAAGGGAATATACATGAACTGTAGGTTGGCCGCCCCAAAAAAAGGGACATGAATAAAACCCGGCGGGAGAAACAAACTTCCTACCCCGTCGAGCACCGGCAGCTCCAGACGGTCATCAAAATAATACCGCAAGACTAATGCGGCAATCAAAGCAAAAGCCACTTGTCCAAAAAGTTTCTGCCGTGGTGTTAAACCCAGAGATCGGGCTTTGATCACCTTGGTTAAATCATCGAGAAGGCCAAGAAGCCCCATCCCGAGCGTGAGGAAAAGAGCGATAAAAACGTAAACATTGAATTTCGTATAGGCTAGGGTCGTTATTACTATCGGTATCAGAAAGATAATTCCGCCCATGGTCGGAATACCGGCCTTCTTCTTGTGCTCCTGCACACCTTCTTCACGGATGGTCTGGCCGATTTGCCTTCGGAGCAGGTTGTCGATCACCCTGGGGCCGATTGCTACCGCGAGCACGAATGATGTTACGACCGAGAAAATCACGCGAATCGAAAGGGCTGGGAAAATCGAGCTGAACGTAGTTGTATCCTCCCTGGGAATCGTCCTCAGTGCAGGTCGCAGGGCAATGATGGCCAGACCACACGGGTTATGGATTCGAAATGCATTCCACGGCTGGCTTTCAAAAGGATTGTGGTTTTTTCCTTCAGAAGCGTCTCGATCAGGCCGATTGCCTCACCAGAGGTAGGGAAAAAATGAACCACCTCGGCGTGCATTCCTTGGCTTTTCGCCCCATCGGCGATGAGCCTGGCCTGCTCTCCGACAGCAACAAGAACATCAATACCAGCCTTGGCGACCGCTGAACCCACCTGAGCGTGGAAGCGCGGGGAATCTTCGCCCAGTTCACGCATCTCGCCCAGAACAGCGACCCTTTTGCCGGGGCAGATTCTGAGGAAATCAACAGCTTGAAGCATTGACGCCGGGTTGGCGTTGTAGCAATCAAGGATCACGCGAACCCCATCGACCAGATGAGATTCCATTCGCGCTCCAACTGGAGGAAAACTTGCGAGACGTTCCGCCCCCGCCGCGAGCGGGTGGCCCTGCGAAACAAAGACTGCAAGCGCCGCAAGAGCATTCATTGCGTTGTGCTTTCCGAGAAGGGGAAGGTCAACCTTGGCTTTTTCGCTTCCCCAGATGGCGTTGAATCTGACTCCGTCAGCAAGCATAAGGAGATCGCATCCGCGCATTTCGCAGTTGGCGCCGAAGCCGAACGTGACCAGGCGAGCCGGGCAGGTTTTCTTGAAAAGAGGCAGAAATTCGGAATCGCCATCAACGACGCCAAAGGCATCCGGGGGAAGTCCTGAAAGGATTTCGGACTTGGCCAGGGCGATGTTTTCAAGGCTTCCGAGAATGCCGATGTGGGCGGGCCCGACGTTGGTTATCACGGCAGTCTGGGGCTTTGAGATTTCCGCAAGAAAGCGGATCTCGCCGGGGTGGTTCATTCCCATCTCGACGATCGCAACCTTGGTCTTGAGAGGTATCCGGACGAGATTCAAAGGCAGTCCGATGTGATTGTTGAGGTTGCCCGAGGTTGCCCATGTATCGGATTTTTCCGAGAAGATATGTCTCAACATCTCCTTGGTCGTGGTTTTTCCGTTGCTTCCGGTAACCCCCAGAAACAAGCCTTTGTGCCTGGATCTCTGAAAACGCGCCAGATCCTGCAAGGCGCGGAGCGGGTCTTCGACCAGTATGCAGGCGGTTTGCCGCGAGGCAACAGCTCCGGGAGGGAAGCGAGAGGCGAGAATCGCCGGGATTCGCTTCGCCAACGCCTGGGGAATATAATCATGGCCGTCGAAACGGTCTCCTTTTATCGCAACGAACGCATCACCATCTGAAATGGTTCGCGTGTCGATTGAAAACCCGCGTATCTCGGACCGTGGGGCATTTAGCACGCTTCCGGCGCAGAGGCCGGCAATTTCGTCGATTCTCCAGTCAGACATGAGCACCGCCTGGTTATTATCCATAAATTAGGTTCTTCCCTTGGGTGTATTTAGGTATCTACTCAATAATCCGGGGTAACTCAATGATTCCTGGCGCAAGAGATTTCTCCATTCGGTCGAAATGACAGCATCGTTTGTCATTCCGAATGAATGTTAGGAATCTCGCTTTATGTTGAGAATCAGCTAATGCCCCTTCTTTTTGAGCGGATACGTATTTAGTGTAGTGCTGGTAATCTTGCTGTAATCTCCGGGATCGCCGTGGCAAAATTTCTTTCCGTGAGTTTGCTTCAATGGCTACCGTTTTCACCGTTTTCACCCTTCAGGAACTCCCGAGCCACTTTCCGGTCGTCGAATGGGATCGTTCGATCCGCGAACGTCTGCCCGGGCTCGTGCCCTTTTCCAGCAATCAACACGAGGTCGCCAGGCTTTGCCATTGAAATCGCCATTCCGATGGCCTTTCGTCTGTCTTCTTCGACGAAAACTTCGCCTTTCTTGTCAGAAGCGAGTTCGGCCATTCCGCGGGAGATCTCTGAAATGATGTCCAGAGGTTTTTCCTTTCGGGGGTTGTCGGAAGTGACCACCGTTACATCGGAAAGGGTTGCGGACAAGCGACCCATGATTGGCCTTTTCTCATGGGAGCGGTTTCCTCCACAGCCGAAAACGGTGATCAGACGGCCTTTTACAAGTGGTCTTGCAGCTTTCAGGACATTTTCCAGGGCAGCGGGAGAATGGGCATAATCGACAATCACCGTAAGCTTTCGTTCATTCGGGACGGTCTCAAACCTGCCCGGAACAGTCTTGATGTCGGAAATACCTTCAGCTATTTGGTCCCATGAGGCGCCCACGCTACGGCAAAGCGCGGCGGCCATCAGAGCGTTGCAAATGTTGAAGCCGCCGATCAGTGATATCTTGGCCGGAATGCGGGTTCCCTCGGCCACAATCTCGAACTCGGCGCCCGCAAAATCCGGAACGATTTTTTCCGCATGGATATCCGCGGCAGGATCGGAAAGGCTGAGCGTTCGAATCGTCGCTCCGGCCTCCTTGCCATCGATCACGAGCCTGCGGCCAAAATCATCGTCGATCGAGATGATCGCGGTTTTATCTCTCGGCAGCAGGTCAACGAACAGGCGGCGCTTGGCTTGAAAGTAGTCTTCCATGGTTGGATGGAACTCCGAGTGCTCGAAAGAGAGGTTGGAGAAACCTGCGGCAGCGAAGGAAAGATCCTCGACGCGCCATGTCTTCAGTGCGTGGGAGCTGACTTCCATGATCCCGGCTTTCATACCGCTTTCGAGAGCTTGGGAGATAAGGGAAACCAGCTCAAGGCTTTCCGGAGTTGTGTTCTTGGCAGGGATGCGGGTTTCCCCCAGATCGTTTTCAATCGTCCCGAAACGGAAAGCCTTGCCAAATTGACGTTTCAGGATCGACTGAGCCAGGTAGGTGGTGGTGGTCTTGCCTTTGGTGCCGGTGATTCCGATCAGAACCACCTGTGAACTGGGATTGCCGTAAAACACTTTGGCAATCCGGGACAAGGCTCTTCGGGAATCCAGAACCTGCATGACCGGAACAGACAGTTCCCCGAGGCCGGATTCTTCGGTCACCACAGCGACTGCGCCGCGGGAGACCGCATCCTTGATGAAGCTTCCGCCATCTACTGAGTTTCCGGGAATCGCCACGAAGAGAGAACCCGGACGGGCTTTGCGCGAATCGAACACAACCGAGTCGATCGCGAGATCCAGGTTTCCACGGGTTTCGATCGGATCGATAGAAGAAAGCTGACGTAAAAGCATATTTCAGTATCTTCTCAGGAAAGGGAAGCATGCGCCACCCTTCGCCCCGCGAAGTAAATTCGCGAGGCTCATCCCCTGCGGTCGGGCGCGTTCAGCCCTCCGGTTTGCTCTCATACTTCCCCCGAATTATTGAGATGATACAACAAATTGACTGCTGACTTCCCACTGCTGGATGCTGAGCGATGAGCGATGAGCGATGAGCGCTGGTCATGGGGCACTGGAGCGCGGCGAGAACTTCACCACTACTCGGTTTCCCTTTGTCATGGCGGACCCGGGCGCGGGGTTCTGCTCCAGGGCGATCCCATGCCCGTCGTAGATCGCCTTCAGATCGAGTTTATCGAGTAGCTTGGCCACTTCCCGAAGCGACATACCTCGAAGGTCAGGCATCTTCACTCCAACCATGGAAAATTCTACGGACGCGGAAGCTCGAGTACCGGCTTTTGGCATTTCAGCCGCCGCGACGACCGGAAGCGTATTCGCTGCCACCACGTTCAGGAACGAGACTTCCCTTGTTGAACTTACATCGGATGGTTCTTTTTCAGAAATGCTTCCCTCGACGGCTTCTCCATCAGAGGCCTTTCCGGCGGCCTGGCTCGGGTGCTTGTCCGGAGGAACTTTGAGGTATTTCAGAACGCGGTCGAGAATGTTGGCGAACGCGGGGGCTGCCACCTTTCCGCCATATAGAGTCTTTTCATCGCCCTTGGGTTCATTAACAGCGACGAACAGGACAATTTTGGGGTCGACGGCGGGAGCCATGCCGATAAAAGAACAAACCACTTTTTCCCGAAAATATCCGCCCTTCGGGTTTGCCCTCTGGGCTGTGCTGGTCTTTCCTGCAACGGTATACTCGGGCAGTGCGGCGAGTTTCCCGGTTCCGATTTCGACAACGCCCATCAACATTTTCCGAAGATGCTGAGCGATTTCCGGTGAAAAAACCCTTTGCACCAATTTTGGGGGAAAGTCT
>MNYA01000177.1 GCA_001872985.1 bacterium CG2_30_54_10
CCCCCCTTCGCCTCGCGAAGTAAATTCGCGAGGCTCATCTCCCGCGGTCGGGCGCTTTGCGCCCTCCAGTCTGCCTTCATTCTTCCCCCGAATTATTGAGCTGATACGATCGGGCATTCAATCGGTCGATGGCGCGAATGAAAAGTACCCCCGTCATTTTCTTTCGGTAATCCTTCAACGAGCGGATGTCATCAATCGGGCGAGAAGCATCCATGACCAGCCTACTGGCCTTATCGACCAAATCGGCCGAAGGAGGAGGCCATCCCGCGGCAGTCATGAGCTCCTCGGCCTTTCGGCATCTGAGGACGGTCGGGCCGACGGCACCAAGGGCAATGCGGAATTCGCGGCGGCCCTGCCCTGACTCGAAGCAGGAAACCGAAATGGATACCTTTGAAATTGCGTGAGCCCGGCGTTCACCGAGCTTGAAGAAAACCCCGAAGGTTCTGCGATCTGGAAGCGCGAATGACTCGATTATCTCGCCCTGCCTCAGGACGGTTTTGCCCGGCCCAGTGAAAAATTCGGCAATTGGAATCGTTCGTCGGCTTTCCGGTCCGAAGATTCGAACCATCGCATCGAGGCAGAACATCGCAGGAATGGTGTCTCCGGCCGGAGATCCGTTGGCGATATTGCCGCCTATGGTCGCACAATTGCGTATCTGAAAGGCGCCTACCTGGATCGCACCCTGAGCCAGGCAAGGGAATCGATCAGCGACGAGAGGGGACTGAGCCAGCGCGGTCATGGTGCAGCCGCTTCCGATGATGATCGAATCGGACTCGCGCTCGATCTCTTGCAGTCGGAGGCCGGAAATATCGACGAAATCGGTCAGGTTCGGCAACATTCCATTGCGGTGCTTCACCAGCAAATCGGTCCCGCCGGCGAGGATCCGGGCGCCCGGTCGAGCGGAAAGGATGGCGACCGCATCGTCAAGGGAATCCGGACAATGGATGCTGATCGGGTTTTCCATGGTTATCTCCTGGCTATTTTTCTCGGGCTGCACGTACAACGGCTTGCTCGATCTTGGAATAACCGGTGCAGCGGCAAAGATTTCCCGACAGGGCTTCCTTTATCTGGGCAGATGACGGATTCGGATGGTGTTTGAGAAGGTGATACGAGGAGATAACCATTCCGGGAATGCAAAAGCCGCACTGAACCGCACCCTCATCGACATAGGCTTTTTGCAAGCGACCCATTAGCGGATCGTTCTCAAGGCCTTCGAGAGTCACAACCGAGTCAGTCGGGCGAAGTGTTGCCGCAAGTTTGAGGCAACTGTTGAGGGGAAACCCGTTGAAAAGAAGGGTGCAGGCCCCGCACTCGCCTTTCCCACAACCTTCTTTGGTCGCGGTCAGGGAAAAATTCCGGCGGAGCATCTCCAGGAGCGTCAGCACCGGTTGAACCTGCGTTTCGACGAGCTTTCCATTTAACGAAAAAGTAATCCGGATGGTTTCCTGTTTCGGCATTTCAACACCTTTTCGTATCTGCCCAAAAAGAAGGGGCATCAGCTGATTCTCAACATAAAGCGAGATTCCTCACATTCGTTCGGAATGACAAACGATGCTGTCATTTCGACCGTGGACTTCTAAGAGGTAAATCTCTTGCGCCAGGAATCATTGAGTTTACTTTAATTATTGATTAGATACTCCTTTTCATTTGTCTGACACTACAGTATGGGGTTCTCCGGCTTCGCCCGAATCGTTAAGGAGATTGAGAAGAGAACTAAAGGCGACCACCGGCACATCTTTGGAGCAGGCGGCTCCGAGAGCTTCTTCAGCCTTTTCGATAATGCCGGCTCCAAGGCTGGAGTCGCTGGGGTAAGTTGCAGTTCCGAGGTGAAGGCGAACCCGGATGCCCTTCAGAGCATCTTTTGTTTTGGCCTGTTTTTCGAACGCGGCCATAATGCGACCGGCGACCAACTTCGCTACGTCGAGGTTGGTTTCAGTGAGGATGGCGGCAAAAGTGCCGGGAAGTTTTCCGGAAAACATTTGGTCCAGGCGGCGCAGAGAGGCTCTCAACGATCCCACGACAAGTTTGACCAGGGTTTCACGAATCGGCTCAGGAAGCTCTTCGAACGGGGTCAGGGAGAGCATCAAAAGCGTCATGTTTTGTTTGTAGCGTTCGGAGCGCTCCAGCTCAGTTTCAAAGGATTCCTTGAACCCGTCGTATCTGAGCAGGCCGGTCCGGGAATCCAGGAAGCGGCCATTGGCTGATTGCAACTGGGCTTGCTGAACTCCGATCGCTCCTTCGAGGAAAATTGCAATGGTTTCGAGCGATGAAACGGCCGCACTGTTCCATCTGGCGGGGACGATGGCCAGGATCGCAGTCCGTTTGGCAATCAGGTGAAGGGGAACCAAGAGTAGGCTGAGTTGGGTAATTTCTGATTGAAAACTTCGGGAAGTCCATGCGGTTTCCCAGGCGGGGAGGGCTTCCTCACCCAGATTTCCGGGGTGACGGATCACCAGATCGCCATTGCGAAGGCTCCAGCGTATTCCAGAAAGCTGGCGAGGGATGGAGCCGACGGATGACACATGCGAGACGCTTCCGCCGTCTTCCGCCAAAAAAAGCGCCATTCCCTGGTGCCCGGTTTTTCCAAGAACGGCATTGAGAACCTCTGGAATCATTGCAGCATCAGGTTCGGCACGATCGGCGAGGACCCGGCGGACGGAGGAGAAATCAGATATTTTCTTGCTTAGCTGCAGTCGCCTTTCGGGAAAGCCTTCCCGAAAAATCAGGACGGTGTTCAGGATGACAAGTATCAGAAGCAGGTTGGGCAGCCGAATGGCTGTGTCGAAGAGTGGCTGTCCACGCCACAACCCGAGGAGGATGACGCACAGAACGATGAGGTTTCCGAAAAGATAGGCGGTCAGATTTCGATTTGGATGTTTCACGTATCGTCTCAATAATTGTGTGGAATCACCACGACAGGCCAGAGGGCGCAAGGCGTCCGACCGCCAGAAGTGGAACACGCGAACTCACTTCGCACATCGAAAGGGCACGCGCCCCCTTTTTTTTGATAAGATACCGTTTCACCTTATTCTTCACCTGAATGTCAGCTCGGATCGCAGACGCGCATACTTGACGGCCGTTGGTTCCCTGGCTTATCTTCGACGAACCCATTATACACATCCACCCGGATGGAAGCAATTTCACCGAAAGAATGGCGATGAGTATCATCTTAAAAATTCGGGGGAAGCACGAGAGCGCAACTGATGGCGCAAAACGCCCAACCGCGGAGAGTGAGACACGCGAAATCGCTTCGCGTGTCGAAAGTGGGCGCGTGCCCCCTCTTTTTGACAAGATATGGCAATGACAATAGGCGCCAACGACCATACTCAGCGCGGGCTTGAAAATGCCGGGCCGGTAACTTCGCTATTCCAGGATCTTTCCGCGCGCGAAAGCGGAAGCTTGGCTGGTTTGTTCGGGGCAATGCTTCCGATGTTCCTGGCCTATATTTCGAGACAGGACCGGGTAAATCTCATCATCGTTTCAAGCCCTGAACGCACGCGGCGCCTGGCCGAAGAGGCCAGATCCTGGCTGGGGCCTTTTTCCCACCGCCTTCGGCCGTTCCTTCCGGATCGAGTTTCGGTCTACGATCAGACGCCCTCTGACTCCGAGGTGATCCATCATCGGCTGGCCGCCATGGGCATGGAGTATTCCGGCGGGGGAACGGTTTTGGCGCCTATCGAGGCCGTTTGCGAGCGAATGTTCGAACCATCGACCTGGCTCGGCCGCTGTATGACCATCGAGCGTGGAACATTCATCCGACCCCACGAGCTTGCTCAGAAACTGGCCCTGATGGGCTTCCGCCGGGTCAATCTGGTGGAGGAACCTTGCCAATTCGCGGTAAGGGGTGGATTGATCGATTTTTTCCCTCCTGCGCTCGATCTTCCCGTCCGATGCGACATGTTCGGAGACGAGATTGAGACGATCAAGACGTTCTCGGTCGAAACCCAGCGGACTCTTGAACGGGTCGAAAAAGCGTTGGTAATCCCATGTCTGGAGATCCTTCCGTCCGAAGCCGAGAATCAGGAAGTGGTCGCGGCTGTGGAAAAAGCCCTTGATTCAATGGCGGAACCGACCTGCCGAGAGATCCTCCAACGGCGCCTTGAAAGATTCACGGCAGGCCCGGACAACCGAGACCTGCGCGAGCTGGTTCCGTTCCGCGCCAGGGGGGATGCCTACCTTTGGGATTTTCTTCCAAAGGCCCGGATCTACGTTGAAGACCCCGACCAGATGGCGGAATCGCTGGAAAATTTTCTCCAAGTACAAGAGCAGATTTTTCGCAAGGATGCTGACCTCACACCGCTTCCTCCTCCGAAGGAGTATTACCATTCCGCCGATGCTCTTCTGGAGCGGATGGCGGCAAGAAACCCGGTTTCCGTCAGCCGTTTCAAACAAAGCCAGGAAGACACGGGGCCGGGAGATGTAGAGCCGATCCCCCCGCCCGCTGATCCGAACCGGGAATCCCTGTTGAAGGATCTCCATCGCTGGACCCGTGAGGGTTACGCGGTTGCCGTGATCATCACCGACGAAAACCGTTATCAAAGCCTGCGAAGCCTTCTTGCGGAGCGCAAGGTTCCTTTGCATTCGGCCGGTTCGCCAATGAACCTTCGCAATGGTTCCGTTCTGATGATCCAGGGCCCGAGTCAACGCGGATTCCTGAACGTGCGGAAACGGGTTGCGGTGTTGGGTGAAGAAGACATTTTTTCATCCCATGCCAGACCCGGCGGAAAGCCTCGTCGAGTCGCTGAAGCCAGTCTCGCCAGCATCGATCAGCTTTCAGTCGGCGATCTGGTCGTCCATGTCGATCATGGCGTCGCGGAATACCGTGGAATCCAGGAGATGACGGCTGCCGGAAACACCCGGGAATATCTGATACTTCAATATGCAGGGGCGGATCGGCTCTACGTTCCCACGGATCAGGTTCACAAAGTCCAGAAATATATCGGATTCGAGGGATTCGTTCCGACAGTGCATAGCCTGAATTCGAAGGTTTGGGAAGGTCAGAGACGACGCACGCAGAAAAACGTCGAGGCTATCGCCCGCGACCTGCTTGAACTCTATGCCAAGCGGCATTCCCAGCCCGGTTTCGCGTTTAGCCAGGACAACGATTTTCAGCGCGACATGGAGCGTGCCTTTCCATTTATCGAGACACCCGATCAAATGAAAGCTATCGAAACGACGAAAAAAGACATGGAGCAGCCGGTTCCGATGGATCGCCTCATCTGCGGAGACGTCGGCTACGGCAAGACCGAGGTGGCAATGCGTGCGGCTTTCAAAGCCGTGAATTCCGGGAAACAGGTGGCGGTGCTTTCCCCGACGACGCTTCTGGCATTCCAGCATTACCAGACGTTTTCGGGGCGACTGGAGCCTTTTCCGGTCAAGGTCGATATGATCAGCCGGCTTCGTTCGGCGAGGGAACAGAAAGAAATACTCCAGAAGACCCAAAATGGGATGGTCGACATTTTGATCGGCACTCATCGCCTGCTGTCCCATGATGTCAACTTCAAGAATCTGGGCCTTTTGATCGTCGATGAGGAGCAGCGGTTCGGCGTCAAGCACAAGGAACGCCTGAAAAGCCTCAAGAGCCAGATCGACGTCCTCACTCTCACGGCAACACCGATTCCGAGAACGCTTCAGATGGCCCTTTCAGGGATTCGGCAGATAAGCATCATCAACACACCGCCCGAAGACAGGCGGCCGGTTAACACCTATGTCGCTCCGTTCGATCCGGCCTGGGCGAAACGTGCGATCATCGAAGAACTGAAGCGCGGCGGACAGATCTACTACGTTTTCAACCGCGTGGAAAAGATCGACCAGAAAGCCGCATTCCTCAGGGAATTAGCCCCGGAAGCTCGAATAGTGGTTGCTCACGGCCAGATGGACGAACATCTGGTTGAGCAGACTATGCTCGAGTTCATCGAAAAGAAGCACGATCTTCTTCTTGCTACGACAATCATCGAATCCGGCCTCGATATTCCGAATGTCAACACGCTGATCGTCGACGAAGCTGAACGACTCGGTTTGTCACAGATGTACCAACTTCGCGGAAGGGTCGGGCGGTCAGCCCGGCAAGCCTGGGCTTACTTTTTCTACTCGAAAGGGAAGCGCCTCACCCAGGAAGCCCAGGAGCGCCTGGCCACGATCGAGGAACACACCGCGCTTGGGTCCGGTTTCAAGATCGCCTTGCGGGATCTCCAGATCCGCGGCGCAGGAAACCTTCTCGGCGAGGAGCAGAGCGGGAACATCGCGGCGGTCGGGTTCACGCTTTATGTAGAACTTCTCGAAGAGGCAGTCTCCCGGCAAAAGGGCGTCCCCATGGCGAAACAGGTGGAGACAAGCATCGAGATCCCTGTCACCGCAATGTTTCCCAAGATGTATATCCCTGAAGACGAGCCCCGAATCGAGATGTATTCGCGCCTGGCACGATGCCAGGATCTTCAGCTCCTGGAAGCCCTTGAGGTGGAATGCGCAGATCGCTTCGGACCACTCCCTCCTGAAGCCCGGATGCTGTTCAAAGTCTCGAAGATCCGGATTGTGGCTTCCCATGCGGGAATCAAAAAGGTCACACGCATTCTTCATCATCTTCGTTTCGAGTTCGTCGAGCATTTCCGACCGGATCCATCCAAGCTTGTCAACTCTCGATCGGTTTATCAGAAGCGGGTTTTCTTCTCACCCCAGGATCCAGATGTAGTCAATCTCAGTCTTCTAAACGAGGAGAATTCGCGGGTTTTCGAGGTAACCGAGGAGTTCATCAAATTCCTTCAGCCGGAAACGGATTCGCCACCGTAACTTCTCAATAACCCCGGGTAACTTTTCGTCATGCCTGCGAAGGCGGGCATCCAGGCTTTGGATCAGGCTGGATTCCCGCCTTCAGGGGAATGACGGTGACCACCAACTTTTGAAGAACCGCCTTTTTCGCCCGGATTTACGAGAAGTTATGGTAACATCTCAAAAAGATGGGAAGAAAAAAAGGTAAAAGTTTAGCGGTTTGAAATAAGAAAGACGAAGAAAGCTGGGGAAACGAAAAAAATGGGTATCCCTTTGACGCACGTGCGAGATGCTGATATTTTCTTACCATGGAAAATCCGAGCCTGACCCCGGGCGTCGATTACCCGCGCACGTTCGATGAAATGGATGACTGGTTTCGGACCGAGGCACAGTGCCGCGACTATATCCGGCGCTTGTGCTGGCCCAACGGTTTCGTTTGCGAGCGTTGCGGGGTTGCTGGGGAGCCTTGGGTGACGGCACGCGGCGTGTTTCGATGCAAGGCTTGCGACGGCAGCACATCGCTGACGGCCGGTACCGTGTTCCAGGACACCCG
>MNYA01000105.1 GCA_001872985.1 bacterium CG2_30_54_10
GACGGCGGGTAACTGTGGCTGAATGTGGCTGAACGTGGCTGAACATGGCGGACGAGGAGCGAGTATTGATCATTCCCAAACCCTTTAAATCAACTCGGATCATTCCAGGAAAAAACTTCGGAATGCCCCGCCATTGCTCTTCTAACATGGTTTCTCCCAAATGACGGGCCTTATTCGGAACCTGGTTTTCGTGGCGGTTCTGATGGTCGCCATCCTGCTGGGGTTGATCGTGCGGGATCATTTCAGCGTTCCCACCAAACATCTGGTAATTTTTTATACCTCGAATCTGCGAGGTCAGGTCAACCCGTTTTCCGGGCAATTCGGCGATCGGTCCTATGAAAGGGTTGGCGGGTTGGCTTTCATCACAGGGTTGATCGATCAAACAATCCGTCAGTTTCACTTCGACCCCGAATACGTTCTTCTGCTCGACACCGGCGATGCGCTTTTCGGTTCCGCCGAAGCTTCGCTGACCATGGGAGAGGTTCCGTTCGATCTGATGGTCAAGGCGGGCTACAACTGTATGGCGGTCGGAAACATGGAGTTCGAACTCGGCATGGACACGCTCCGCAAGTTGGCCAACGGAGGCCATCTTCCCTTGCTGGCCTGCAATTACCGCGACCTGAAAGCCCCGCTCGGGAACACGTTCCTGCCCAGCATTCTCGTACAAAAGGGCTCGAACAAATTCGGAATTATCGGCCTCGGGCACTCCGACCTTGCCCGGAACACTCGCCAGGAAAACATTCTCCAAGTCGAGGTGACCGACCTTCAGGCATCGGTTCAAAAAGCTGCGGCAGGCCTGAAGATGCAGGGCGCGGAGCTGATCGTTCTTCTCAGCCATCATCCAGGGCTTGATTCCCGCGCGGATTTGAATGAATTGTTCCCTGACGTGGATGTGGTGATCGGCGATCTGATCGGGCCCCACTACCCCAATCCTCCGACCAGGCCCGTTCTCTGCCAAACAGCTCCGGCGCGAGGCGCAGGAATTGGAATGGTGAGAATCCCCTTCATCGGAAACGCCTGGAATATCCCCCGTACCTTTCATAAAATAATGGTGGTCGACGCTTCGCTGGTTCCGCCGTCGCCGAAGATCCTACCGGCAATTTCCCGGGTTGAAGCCAAGGTCGATTCCCTTCTCGAAGAGGTCGTAGCCCAATCGGTCGGAGACTTCAAGCGCTCCTATGAAACCGAATCCACCATGGGAAACCTGGTCGCCGACGCGATCAGGTCATCCGCCCAGGCCGATGTTGCCTTTCAGAACTCAGGTGGAATCAAATCATCCTTTGCCTCAAGCGCCATTTCCCTCCGCGACCTTTACGACGTCCTTCCGTTCGAGAACTCAATCGTGAAGCTCAAACTCCAAGGGTGGCAGATCGAGAATCTGGTCGAGGAAAGCTTAAGCGGTCGGGGAAGCTTTCTCCAAGCCTCTGGTTTGAGATGCACCTATTCAGGAAAAAACCCTCCGGGTTTCCGCATGATCCAGATCAGCATTGATGACGAACCCCTCGAATCCGAAAAAACTTATTGGGTCGCGGTCAATGATTTCATGGTGTCCAATCCATTTTCCTGGCCAGAACTGGCGCAGGCCAAGGAATCCAGCGTGGTCGGCCTTCTCCGGGAAAGCCTGAAAAACCATCTTTCAGAGCAGAAGACGGTCTCGCCGGCTCCCGAAAGACGTTTCGTCGATATCCAGGACTCCGACGAAACACTCAGGGCACAAGCTCTTTCCTTTGAGCTTGCAAGCCTGAGTATCGGGCTCGCGAACGACGGGTCGATGAACTCCGACCTTGGAAGACTTCTGGCGGAAACGATGCGCGCTGAGACCAACTCCGATGTCGCTCTCGTTCCGGTTTCGGCGATTAAATCCAAGGGGGATCCAATGACGGTTCTGACCCCCGGGCGCGTCATCTCTGATTTCCCCGATTATTTGTCGGTGGATACGGTCATCGTCCTAGGCGACCAGTTGCAGAATCTCCTGGTTTATTCCCTGGCATCGGGTGGCACTCCACTTTGTTTTTCAGGTTTTTCCGTTGAACTACGTGATGGGAAGCTTTCCAAAATCTATCCCTGGGAAGGCGATTTTGACCCGACGAAATCGTACAAGGTCGCGATACCCGGGAATTTTCAGGAAACCGTCGGAAAGGCGGCCGGCATCAGCTTGCCCAAAGGAAGTCCCTGTTTTACTGATATCAGGCGGGTCTTTTGCAATGGGGTCAGGCGGAGCAACGGCAAGGTCGCGCTGAAGCGGGCAGTTTTCTGAGATGCTCAAAACCGGCCTGAGACTGAAATTCCTGCTTTTTTTTCTGCTGATTCTCGTCGTTCCATTTTCCCTTTTGATGCTGATCTCGGTAAGAAGAGCCGAAGATGCCGCCAGACAGGACTTTTCCCGGCGCTTGGCCACAGCGGGAAGCCTGTTCCGGGAGACACTTGTCGATCTGATGAACTCGCTTCGGATAAAGGCAAAGACGGTCGCCGATTTCGATTTCTATGCCGCCGCGAAAGATGGTTTCACGGCTTCGACAACCTTACCCCTGATGCAGGACCGCCTGTTGCGTTCTGGAATCGATTACCTGGCGCTGGTCTCCGAGAAAACCAAAGTTCTACTCGATGAGGGAAGCCCTCCTGCCGCGTCTCTCCAAACGATTCTTCCGGCCGTTTGTCATTCACCGCTGACCTCGAACCTGTTCATCCTGAATCAGGAACCGTGGATATTTGCCGGGGCCGAGATCACAAAACTCCGGAATCAGGAAAAGTACCATGTTGTTTTCGCCGTCCGGCTACCCCGTGATTTTGCCGACAAAATCAAACGCATTACCGGAGCGGAATACAGCCTCATCTACTCCGGCCAAAGAATTTTAACGACCCTGATGGACATTTACGGGAAACGGATGATCGAGGCTCTCACCCCCCTTCCGGATGTCGATCATGGAGAAACACAGGTTCTTGGAAAGGTTCACTCATTCGTCCGGGAGGAGGTTCTTCCCGGCGAGATTTCAGAAACCATCCTTCTGGAAATTTCACTTCCGGAGTCCGATTTCACCAAACTCGGGCGCGGGCTCCAAGGCGACGTGCTTTTCTTCGGAGGCATTGGAATTCTCCTGGCTTTGACCACCGGATCGCTTCTTTACATGCATGTTGGCACGCCGCTGGTAAGATTGACTGAGGTCACGACGCAGGTCGCCGGGGGCAATTTTGCGATCGACCTGAGCAGCGATCGAAACGACGAGATCGGCCTGCTACACCGCAATTTCACCGCGATGGTACGAAGCATTCGCGATGAACGGGATCAGAAGATGAGGCGGATGGAGGAGTTGAACACTCTTTTCGAGATAAGTAATGCCGTGAATTTTATTACCGACTCTGAAGAACTGCTAAAGTTTGTCCTGACACATGCGGTTGAAATCCTGGGTTCGGAGCGCGGCTCGATCATGCTTCTCGATGATGAGACCGATGAGCTTGTGGTCAAGGTGGCGTATGGCGGTCGGTATCGGGTGACGTCCTCGACCCCCGTCAAACTTGGAAATGGAATCTGCGGGCTTGTCGCCAAGGAGGGCAAAGCGCGAATCTGCAATACCGGTTTTAAGGATCTTCAGTTCAAGAATTTCGGAAGCCTTCTTCCGGTCGAGGACATCAAAACCCTCCTCTGTTCACCGCTGAAATTCAAAGAGGGAACCATCGGCATTATCAATGTAGTCAACAAGCGCGACGGAAAAGATTTCGCCGAAAGCGACCTTTCACTGCTCAATCTAATCGCGTCGCAAGCTGCCGTGACCATCGAGAACAACAAACTCTATGAATTGTCAATTACTGATGGCCTTACCCGCCTGTTCGTACATAGGTATTTTCATGCACGCATTTCCGAGGAAGTTTTGCGTGCAAGACGCTATGGTTTGAAGTTGTCCCTGGTCATGATCGACATTGACGACTTCAAAAATTTCAACGATGTCTACGGTCATCAGGTCGGAGACCAGGTGCTTCAGCGTGTTGCCATGACTATCAAAGAGAATATCCGCATGGGAATCGACATTCCATGCCGTTATGGGGGTGAAGAGATGTCGGTCATCCTTCCCGAGACACGTGCGGAAGAGGCTTTCAAAACCGCCGATCGTATCCGGGAATCAATTGCAGCCCTGGCCACGAGCCATCCGCTTGGCAACCTGCGGATCACGGTCAGCATAGGCGTTGCAGGCTATCCCAGCGATGCCCACGATCGCGACTCCCTGATCATGGCCGCCGACAAAGCTCTTTACTCCAGCAAACTCAACGGAAAGAACTGCACCACGGAAAGTTCTCAGTCGGCCGACTCCAAGGTACAAAGTTAGGAAATTTTGAGTTTTGAGTGGTGTGACCTTTGAAGGAGGGTGTGACCTTTGAAGCATGTAAAGGCAACGGCCCGCGACTAACAATGTCCGCTAAATTTCTCGGTTCGGCCTCAAATAGTGGACGCGGCATCTTGCCGCGTCGCAGCGGCTGGAAGCCGCTGCCACTTTGTGCCGCCACATGGCGAGAAGGTCACACCCTTTGAAGGATGTTACGGTTGTTAATAACTCAGGCTGTGCTGAAACGCCCAAAAAGTGGCGGAGGCGCTTGAGAGCCTCCGATGCAGCCGCTGGAAGCCACTGCCACTTTGGGCTGCAACATTGCGCTAAGGTCACACCCGTTTTGAGTTTTCAGATGACATTTAACGAACGCTTTTTTTCGGAAATGCCCCTGTGATCACCCCTGCCCGGAACCCCGAGTGATCAAGCCCACCAACTTCTGGTTGGGTGTTGTTTTGATGGTAATTTGCCATCTGCTTCGCAGCACCGATGTGTTTTTTCGGGTCGGAGTCGTCAAAGAGGTGCCGGTTACAATCCTGATCATGTGGGAGCACCTTTTTAACACCGCTGCTCTGGCTCCGTTGCTTTTAAAAAACTGGCGTGTCTACACCAGAATTTCCGCCAGGGATCTACTTCTTTTCCTTCTTGTTGGATGGGGCGCCTCCGCGCTGGGAATCCTTTGCTTCACCCAGGCGTTCCACTATATCAACCCCGCTCTGGTCATCCTTCTGCAGAAGCTCCAGCCGTTGGTTACGATTTCCTTGGGAGTAGCACTTCTCGGTGAACGCTTCAAACCAGTGTTTTTTGTATGGGCGGGGACAGCCGTCGTGTCATCGTATTTCGTAAGCTTTTCTCTGACCAACCCGTTCTCCGGGGAATGGTCAAAGGTCGGCATTGGAACATGCTTCGCCCTTGGCGCGGTTTTTTTCTGGGGCTCAGGGACGGTCTGGGGGAAATTCCTTCTTCGGAGCTACGACCAGATATTCATTCTTGCCAACAGGTTTCTTTTGGGGTCATTCTTCACGGTGTTGTTGGCCTGGTCGGTCAACTCAGACTTTTGGGCAGGGGCGATCCTTGCCCCTAACGGTCCTCTTTTTTGGAAGATTCTCTACATGGCTCTGGTCCCGGGGCTTTTAGCAACCGGGCTTTTCTACTTCGGACTTTCCAATGTCGAGGCATCGATCGCATCAATTCTCGAGCTGATTTTTCCGCTTTCTTCGGTTCTGATCATGTGGAAATTTTTCGGACAGACCCTTGACAGAGTGCAGATAGGGGCGGCGTTCATCCTTTTCTACAGCATGAGCAGGATAACTTCACCCTCCATGAAACAGAATTCGAGATGAGATGGCCGGCATCAAAAAAGGCGCCCCGGCCAAAAGCCGGGGCGCCAGTCGATTCAACTCTTCATTCCCCAGGGGAATGTTTTTAATAATGGGAACGACGAGGGGGACGATCTTCCTTGGGTTTCGCCTGGTTGACCTTGAGGTCGCGGCCCTTGAGGGCGGTGCCGTTAAGGCCTTTGATGGCTGCATCGGCTTCCGTATTGCTGGACATTTCAACAAATCCAAAACCCTTGGACTGGCCAGTCTCACGGTCTTTGATCAGGTTGACGGCAGTGATTTCACCATAGGTGGAAAAGGAGTTGCGAAGGTCTTCATCCGTGACGCTATAGGCCAAATTTCCAACATAGATATTCATCTGATTTTTCTCCAAATCATTTCATCAAAAAGTAATTGTTTTAGAAACGGGGGCGGCGCTGTGCAGAGCGGTCTTCTTTGGGTTTCGCTTGGTTGACTTTAATGTCGCGGCCCTTGAGATCCGTGCCATTCAAGCCTTTGATGGCAGCATCAGCTTCGGTATTGCTGGGCATTTCAACGAATCCAAACCCTTTGGACTGACCGGTTTCACGATCTTTAATGAGGTTAACCGTGGTGACTTCACCATAGGTGCCAAAGGAAGTGCGAAGATCATCTTCAGTAACTGCATAGGCCAAATTTCCAACGTAGATATTCATCTTGTTTTTTTTCTCCAAATTTTCGGATGTCCGGTTAATTGCTGGTAAACCACCAAAACCTTACACCACTCTTCGACAGGAATAAGCCGAAAAACGGTTCATTCTCTATTCACGAAACACCCGCCCAAACCGGTGACCACTACGGTCGGCTCAATCCGGAACGGATGCGAACCGGCAATACGTGGGAGGCCCAAATAAAGCCAGCTCGACAAATCGACTAGAACACACACAATAAATTCTTCTTCTTCTCTCTTGCCTTAATTCTCCCCATCGAAGCCCGAAAAACGTGGAGCGCAAACTTTCATTGATGAAATCAACTTTGGACGCGCCCTGTGAGAAACTCAACAAAACTTGTTTCACTCGCTTCATGCTTCAGATATTAAGCTATGATACCACAAAAAATCATTTTTCGCTCGATTTTTTTTCCAAAAGTTTCTGGTTGCCCCTATATCTGCTTCAGATGCGGTTTTAAAGGCAAAAAAAATGGATTGCGGCGAAGAAGACAAGGCTACAAAGGCAGAGGGAACGAGAGCCGGGTTTGGCATAGTCCGACAGAACCAAGCCAAACCAACGAATAAAATCACTCGCAGATGCGGTAGCATTCAACTGATGAAGGCCTGTAATTGCGAGCGAACCGAAGCAATCCTCCTGATCCAGATTGCTTCGTCGGCGCTGCCTCCTCGCAATGACAAATCGCCGATTCGCCATTACCGAATTATTGAGTAGATATTTAAGGTTGTTATCAACTCAGACTGCGCTGGAATGCCCCAAAAGTAGCGGAGGTTTGAGACCCTCCGCCGCAAC
>MNYA01000095.1 GCA_001872985.1 bacterium CG2_30_54_10
GTATCATCTCAATAAGTCGGGGGAAGAGTGAAGGCAGACCGGAGGGCGCAAAGCGCCCGACCGCGGGGGATGAGCCTCGCGAATTCACTTCGCGAGGCGAAGGGGGGCGCGTGCCCCCCTTTTTTGAGAAGTTACGCGCAAGCCCCCTCATTTTGGGAAGTTACGATCAGTCGGTCTGGGTAAGTTCGACTTCAATAACGGTGGGAAGAATTCCGCCCTGGACTTCGTAAGCAAACCGGGCTCCCGATTTTACGACGAAAACTGACTGGATCTTTCGGATGTTTTCCACAGCGCGGCCGTCTTTTTTTGTTTCGGTTTTGATGGTTCCGAAGATTTCGACCTGGAACATTCCGTCAGGAAGGGCGATGGGCTCGAAACTCAGTTCGACACCGTTTTTCACCTCCTTGTCATCATTTTTCTCGTCGATCTCTATCTTGGCAGACCTTCCGGTGAGTGTCATTATCCGTGGGGCTGAGACGAGTTTCGCGATTTTCAGTTTCTCCTCCTGACTTTTTTCAGCGAAGGCATTGGCATCGACTTCCCCCGGGTTCAGGAATTCCCAGATTTTCGTTGAAATCAAAATAGGCTTTTGCGGACGATCCTGTTCCTGAAGTAGCTTTCGAACCCTTTCAAGAGTTTGGTGGTCACCTTTGAAAAAGATCCCAAGCGGTTTGCTGGATTCCTCGCCTCCTGAAATACGCTCGCGGTTCAAAAGCGAAAGCGCATCCTTGGGATTCAGAAACCGAAGCGGGATAACCGCATTTTCGATCGCCCCTCCCAACGCCCCACGGGAGTATTTCGCTTCCATGATAAAAAAGGAGTCTCCGTCCTTTTCTACGGCATAATCCCCGGCTTTGGCCAAAAGGCGGAGGGCTTCGAGAGGATCAACTTTCTGCAAGCGCATGGTAATTTTTCCCCGAACACTCTTATGGAATACGAGGTTGAACTTGCCTTTGGCTGCAACGAGACGAAGAACGTCCCTGATATCTGCATTGCTGAAATCAAGGCTTATTTTGCCATCCCCGCCTGTTCCCTGGTCAATGGTGGGACGTCGGGATCTGATCACGAGAATTTCTCCTTCATTCTCGATTGTGAAATTTCCGAGAAGGGAAAGAATTCTCATGACCTCGTCAAAACCAACTTTTGGTATATGCAAGGTAATCATCCGGCGCTCGACGCCTTCGTCTACGACGATCGCCCGATTGGTTTTGGCAGCCAGAATGCGAATGATTTCCGGAATCGCCAATTCTTTTACGTCCAGGGAAATGGCTTCGGAAGCATTCTTTCCGGTCGAGGCCAGGTATTTTTTCAGTGTATCGATAAAGGGTTGTGCCAATGGCTGTGAGGGGACTATTCTCTCCATTCGCTGGAGGACTGCCGCGGCTTCATTGGGCTGGCCTTGCAACAAAGCCACGCAACCAAGCTGGAAGAGGGCTTTCACGCTGACTACGTCCGATTCAAGGCAAAGACTTTCCAGGGTGTTTTTCGTCGCATCATCGAACCCGGTCATCCACATTGTCGCAAGGGCTCTTTCAAGCGTTTCCGAACGAAGATCGTTTTTTTCGGCCGCGACAGCACCACCGACCAAGCAAAAACCAAACACGAAAGCCAACACCAGTGCCGGCAAAAGGGGGGAACGGTTTTTAGAGATTTTGTTCCACAGATTCATTTAAATTCTCCTTGCAGTACAAAGCTATCTTGAATATCGGATTCGGAAGTAACAGGCAAATGAAAACGAGGCAACAGGTTCGTTACACAAAAGCGATTTGAAAATTTTTGACACTCTAGCATATTGACTGACAGTCGGCAAACCTGCTTTCGTCATTGCCGCCTTCGCGGGAATGACGGAGAAAAAATCAGTCAAAATGCTACAGCGTGATTACCAAAGAATGCTAAACACCTCAAGAAATTCAAAAAAACCACAAAGACCACAGAGGTCACAAAGCTCACAGAGGGAGAAATTTAGTGTTCTTTTGTTAAGCACTGCTACAGTATCCCTTTTCGGCTGAAATTTTCACATGGAGAAAACTATGCCGGCAAAGAAGTTGGTCGACATGCAAAAACCTGGTTTCATGCTTCGCCGTATTTACCTTCTTCACCTTCTCCACGCCAACAGGAGATGGCCCAGCGCTTCCGCGGCCGGCGCAGTTTTCAAACCAAAGTTCCCCGCCGTGAAGCTCCAGGGTACTTCGGGTCAAGTCCAGGCCGAGACCGGAACTTTTTTCCCCGAGTGAGAAAGCGCTGAAAAAAGCACTTATGATTTTTCCCGGACCGGCGTCTCCAACGCAAAGATCGACCATGCCTGGCCTGCTCGGCCTTCCTGGACTTGGACTGATTGGTTTGGAACTAATCGGTTTTCGACTGATTGGGCTTTCATGACAATCCGGAACACCTGGTCTACTTGACACGTCTGGGCGCTCTGAACCTCCTGAACTTCCCGAACATCCTGAACTTCCCGAATTTCCTGAATACCTTTTGGATCGGTTCAAAGCGGAATTCATTTCAATATCAGAGAATTGTGAGCAGTTCCTGGTATTTGGCCATCGGCCAGAATTCGGCTGAAACGATCCCTTCGGCGGCGTCGACAGAAAAGCGCAGGGAGGCCAGCGCCTTTTCACCCTCACTCGCAAAAAGGCGGGCACGCTTATGAGGATCGGACGTCTTTTCGGCACGGTGGAAAAGGTTTTCCAAAACGTCGGCGCTATCTTTTATCTCATTAAACAACTCATTGAAACGTTTCAGCTCAGCGGAAAGAACGGAGAATGTAATTCCGGCGGTCTTAAGGGCAGCAGCGGCGATAGCAAGGCTTCCGATTTGTTTGGTCAAAGCTGGAATGAACTGGGTTCGCGCAAGGTTAACCGCGGTTTTATACTCGATCTCCTTTGTTTTGATATAGTTTTCGAGCTTGATTTCCACTTTCGCCGTGAGTTCACGCGCGGAAAGAACCTTAGCCTTTTCCAACAGCTCGATGACATCTTTTTGGAGGTAGGTTTCAAGCGCCTCGGGTGTGTTCCTTGCGTTTGGAAGCCCACGCTGTTTAGCTTCGCGATGCCAGTCGGATGAATATCCGTTTCCCTCGAATCTGATGCGCCTGGTTGCATTAAATACATCTTTCAGAACCGAAATTGCGCTTTCTTTGATATCCTCGCCGATGCGCTTGGCCAGACGTAACTCGATCATGTAGTAACCGTAAGCAACAAGCAGGTTGAGGGTCGTTAGAGCCTCGGAAGGGTTTTGGGAAGACCCGACCGCGCGAAACTCGAACTTATTTCCGGTAAAGGCGATCGGGGAAGTCCGGTTGCGGTCAGAGACATCCTTCGCGATTCGGGGAAGGTTTCTCACCCCCATGCTGATCTGAGCCACCGACTGCTCGTTCACTTTGGCCAAACCGCTGATCTCATCGACAAGATTTGAAAGATATTCGCCGAGATAGATCGACATGATAGCGGGTGGAGCCTCGTTTGCACCGAGCCGATGATCGTTTCCGGCGTCGGCCACACCGGCGCGGAGAAGCCCGCCAAACTTGTCGACTCCAAGCCTGGGCAAACAGGAAAAGGGTGCCTACCAAAAACAGAAAGGCGAGCAATAACGAAACCCGATACGAACGCGGCGAAGCAACGAACATCAAGCCCCCCCCCTTTTTCGGCCAACCTTGAGGGCATTCTAACCGAAAGGTATACGAAGAGCAACCTTCGGGGAAACCCGCGCACAGCGGGCGGGGGTGACAGGATCGGTGTGTTTGAGAAAGGATCGGGAGTGTAGAAGCTGCCGGCCTGGATCTTCTGCCGCAACCCGGCCGGGGTGAGCCACGTCTTTCATGGCCATCTGGCGGTGGGCGGTCGGAGCCGGTGGAGGAAGGCGGGCTTTCCCTTCCATTTCCGGTGGTAGGCTCGGAGTTGCTTTTGGTTCCCCTCGCCGGAGGCGAGACGGCGGGCGTTGACCAACCTTCGCGGGCAATCCTGAGCCGGGAAAACCCCGGCTGCCTGGCTGGATCATTTCCACCCGATTTTCAGCCAAAGAGAGCCGGGGGCGCATGAGTCGCACCGGGGAGGCGGTCAGGCTGATTTCTGGCGCACGTGGTTTTCCGGGAAGAAGTCATGGGCCAAAATCTCCCGCATCAAATCAGCCGGAATTCGTGCCGGTTCGCCAAAGGGACTCGATTATTTCCCTTCGGACCTCGGTTTGTTCTGTATTTGAATTAGTAAGTTCCGCAAATAACCCAATAAGATTGCTTTCCCTTTTGTGTCTATTTTGGTATTTTCAATTTCCAAATAAAATTTGTCAAGAAGAGATTTTGCTTCATGCTCGTTCCCGTTTTCTAACAAGGTCTCCCCCTTAGACAAAAAAGCCGCGAAATCTTTAAAGGGTAATAGCAAACCAGAAGTCTCAAAAGCCGCGATTAAGTTTCCTAGATTTGAAAAATTCACTTCAAGAGGCAAACATGCCTTACCCTTGGGGGCATAACCATGGAAGATGATTGAATTGGATAAAATAATACCTTCAAAGTCAGTATTTTCACGCCGGGAAAATTTCCCGAGATTTGCAATTTGTTCTGCAACAATCACGAAAAATTGTTTGTGTGAAATTTTACTTTCAAAGCTGGCTTCATGAAGAATCGATATTGCATTCAATCTTGCCAAACCATCCCCGTTTGGTATTTTTAGCACCATCGCCAACGTGTCGAGATTATTCAAAGCAATAGCCTTTGTCTCTTCCACACTTTTCGGAGTATCGGCACTTCTCAACAGATTAGCCAAAGCCGCAGGACTTATTGAACCGGCGCAAAGAGTGCAGCAAAAAATTAGTTGGATTGTCAAACTCAAGAAAATTCCTTTTTGGTTACTCATTTATCGCCTCATGGATGAAGGGTGATTTTTGAATTTTCTCATACCCTAAACCCCAAATGAATTGCTTTGCGTTCAATTTATTGCTGGTGTGAGTTTGGTTCATTATGTTTTCTTCATCAGCCCCGGCACCAAAATCAGTATGCTCATCCTGACTAGCAATTAAAAGGTGACCCAATTCATGGGCCAAAGTCCTTTGGTAAAACGGATCGGATGAAACTACGGTTCTGGTGCTTTGACAGATTAGGGATTCCAAATCGTCATCGATTCTTTCTTCAGCTTCTTTTCGTCTGAAATAATTCTTACTTCTCACAGTCCACCCAGCTTTAAAATCGCTGGGAGACTGAAATATTGGATCAGTTTGCAATGAGGTAACAACGTCCTTCGCAATAAAAACGTTTACCCGCCCTGTTTTGCGGCCCCTTTTAATCGCCTCCTCAAGCTGTCTGGTAAAGGTTTCTGCACGTTTATAAAAGCGGTTGGCCTGGTAATCATGCACAATCAAATGTAATAGGTCTGGGAAAGAGGCAACCGGTTCGTGAACCGAGTAATAGGCTTTCATTTGGCTCTCTAGGCTTTCTAGGGCATTCCAAGGCAGGCCAAGAGGGTCATTGTTAATTGTCTGAAAGTCTTGCGGAATGAACTTTATTTCCAGCAAATTTTCTCTTCCCCATGTCGAAATTGCCCACTTTTTCCATTCCGCAATGATGGGAATAGGCTCCGACCCACCAACTTGGACCAAATTCACATACACAACGGGCTGTTTAATTTTTAATTCAATTGTTGCTGACAGGCCATTTAAAGATGCGATCAAAGAGAGTTTGTCAGGAAGGTTTGTGGTTGAAAAATATGAAGTGAATGAGGCTATAGGACTATCAAGCAACTCGGCATATGAACCGTTTAACACGCCAACCTTGTAATCCTTGATATCGAATTCTTTCAGAATTTCCAATCGCATTGAATCAGGGGGAACACCCCCCACCTTCAAGAAGCCAATCAACAGAAACAGGGCCGATTTCGTCACCATGGGAAAAACCAACAGCTTCGAAAATTGTCGTTATTTTTCGGTAACCCGCTGTAAAAGAGATCAAATCCTCATGAGAGCCGCTTTCCCTGATCCTGATTTCGGTGATCGGGGGGGTATTCGCCACCGAAAAAGCAGATACCAAACCCTCACCATCTGGGGCCGGGGGCTTGAAATCCAATTCACTGATAGAAATGCTGGCGACCACTTTAATTGTTCCAGTACCGTTGGCTTGGTCATACGGGTGAGGGTTCGTTGAGCCAAGAGCTTTCCCATCCTTTTCCCAGCCAACTCTCGAAATTTCCGCCCTGAAAGCCTCTCCCAAGACGAATGCTCCTGTGGTCTCCTGTGGCTGGTCTCTCGGCGAAACATAAAGCCATAAATTTTTGGTCCCCGAAAAGGGGATTGTAAAGCTGGCTGGAACAACGTTAGCCTGAATGAGTTCAATTAGAGGCCAAACCTTTAATAAAGCCGTTTTTGAAAAAAGAGGAATTTCATCCAGTGCGTCGAAAACCAACGTTGTGGAAAGAATGATCTTCTCGGGCTCGGCTGTTGCGAAAAAAGGAGTGAACAGAAAAGCATCTTTAGGGCTGTCACTAGGGCCAGACCAGGAAAATTTAATCTCGTTACAAATGGCCGAGGCTCCTAGAAGAGCGGGCGGGAGAACAATTGGGAATTCGTTCGAATTTGGTGGTGGTGGTAGATTTTCAGGAAGGGGGGCCGACCACGTGTATGGCTTTCCTTGGACAACCAAATTCATTTGCAACAGTGCAAAGGAACGATATCCCCCCTGAATAGCTTCCAGGGGAAAATGGTCTTTGTAAACGATCCTTTCCAGTAGAACGGCCCACATATCGGCGCGAACGGCGGGCAAGACAAAGATTTCCGGGGGGTTCTTCTTACTCGCCTTTAACGGTTCAAGCTGAATCGTCACTGTGGCGAGAGCGGTTGCCGCGCCGGGACTGGTGAAGGTGGCTTTGGCTTCGAGCAAATTACCCTGGTCTGTTTTCAGATCCGCGCATCCTGGTTTTTCCGTGACGGCCTTCCATTCGACATTTTTTACCGTTGCCCTCCATTTGGAGCCCCAATCACCATATTCCCCGGGCTTGGGGAGTTGATGACCGTTGAGTTCAACGGTGGCTTGAACGTCGATTGCCTGACGGGGTGCGAAAGCAACTACTTTTCGCGTCGGGGTGATCGATACCGAAACCAGCTTTACCTGGAAAGTTACTGTGTCGGATGCAAGCTCAATCTGGGGACTCGACGG
>MNYA01000251.1 GCA_001872985.1 bacterium CG2_30_54_10
CTTCGGCCTCTATCGACTCAGCGAATTTCAGGGCCTTCGGAAGAAGCATCGGCTCGTCGACTTTGAGAACGCCGGGTTTTCCGCCTTCGCCGGGGGAATAGTCCAATACCGTGACCTCGAATTTGGAGGTTGTCTTGCCGTCTCCGGGAATGTTCACGGGCATCTTTGTGAGTAAGATCAACCCCGGGCGGCGGACATTGACCGAAAGATTGACTTCTTCGGTCTCGGTCGGACCTGAATAATCATTGATTGCGGACTTGGTCATTCTGGCTTTCAGCTTGAAGGTCGCGCCGGCTTCATCGCGCTCCTGAGGGAGATCCCCGAGGAAAAATTTGAGTTTTGCCTCCGCGGGAAGCTTAGGAGTCACGCCCCCTGGAAGAATGATTTCCTGGTCCCCTGAGACGAAGGTGGGATCTTCGACCGACCATTCTTCGCCGGGAGCTGCGCCAAGAACCGTGGCAAGCACTTCTGTTTCCATGAGCGCATCGGGAACCAGAAATGGCTCGGGCGGATCGAATGTGAGTTGCGGCTGAGGAAGCACCTTGATCGAAAATGTCTTTTGAAGAAGGCCGGCGTTGATCCGGCCTTCCATGCCAAGATCGATCGAGGGGGAACTCCTCAAATGTTCGGGCTGAAGCCGATCGTTGGCGGCAATGGTCCAACCGCGCCAGTCCTCGGTATCACTTGGTTGGCTTACATAAAGATAGCCGGCCATTTCCCCCAAGGTTCGGAGCGTGATCGTGGCATTGAGTTCCCTGGCCGGAACGGGGACACAGTAGGTTGGCTGTTCCATGCGGGCATAGACAAACAGGCTGTCGGTTGGTTGGCCGGGAACCGGGCCGCGCACCCACTCCCGATCGAGCGGGGAAACCACCATCTGGCCGCTTCCGACATCGATCTCAATTTGCGTGTGACCCTGAACCGACCCTAGAGGGCAGTCGGCCTGGGCATAGACGACCCCCGGAATCCTTCCTGGCGCGAAGGCGGCGTCAGAGGGCGGGACGCAGATCACGTCGACGTGTTTGTCCCCACCACCCGCGGTGAATTGGTCTTGTACTTGCAGCGAAAAACCGGTAGGCGCTGAGAAGGAAAAACCCACGGTCGCGTTCATTTGAACCTTGGTCCATTTCGGATTGTTCGTCTCGACGATCGCGTAGAATTGCTGCGGAGTGCGGCTGTCAGCGGGAATCATCAATCCGCCGGTGGTTTGAGGAAAGACCGAGTAGTTGAATGTCTCGTCTTCTTTAGTTGTCTCACCTTTGGTGACATCTTCTTCGTAGATGACTCCGTCGGTAGGAGGCGCCAGGGGCGGGATGAGCGCCGTTCCTACGGTGGATGTGACAGCCGGAACCGTTCCTTGCTGAAGGGCTCTCCCGGAACCTTCACTGTTCCACCAGGCTACGACGTTCGTCCAGTTGAGGGCATCGGTTCCGTCGCCGCCTCTGATCTCGTCGCCTCCGCCATCGTCGGCGCCTGCCGAAGAAGCCAGGAATAAATTGAAACAGGCTGTCATGGCGGCATAAGGAAGAACCCAGATGAGAAGGGCAATTCCGGAACCTCCAGTGGGGAAGGGCGTTGCGGATGAAACCGGGGAAACAGGCGGATTTCTGGCGCCTGGAAGACTTCCGGGTTGCGCGGCAAGGAGGTAGATTCCGGCGGCAATCAAAGCGATGGCCGCGCCGCTGCGTAAACTCTCCGGAAGAAGGATAACCAACAGGAAACCGGGCGACAGGCCGACAACCAATGCACGAAAGATTTCCTGCCCTTTTCTGATGGCGGCGGCTCCGGATGTTCCCGAAATCAGGTTCCAGACATCGCTGAGGAAGCGCGAAAGCAGCATTCCCGGATAGCCGGCTCCCAAAAAAATCGAGGTGGTGGCCAGGCAGATGCCTGCATGCCAGTTCAGATCGAGCGCGGAGGAAAGGATCATTCCGATGCCGCTTCCGAGAAAAAAGCCCGAAAGGCTGGAACTTCCGGCGAACGGAAGGGAAATCAACAATGCCGGGGCTCCGAAGAGCGTCTTCATTGTTGCCGCGGAGCCGTTCTTGAAAAAGGAGACGGCGAATGACCAGAACAACGCGATCGGCAAACCCCAGGCGATCGCTGCCGATCTCGGGCTCGCGGTTCCTCCGATGACGTTCAGATAGGGTCCGTAACTATCCTCGTAGTTGAAACCGTGGTTTTTCCAGACCAGAAGAATGGAATGTGCTGCCCAGACGGAAGCCCCGGTCAGAACTACCGGAACCAGCCTTTCGATGAACTGCCGGAAGATCATCCCAGGAAGGCTCTTGAGAAAAGCCTCGGTCGAGGCCCCGAAAACTGGGGTCGCAGCGCCGCCTGCTCTGGCCACACGGACTACACCCTCTACGTTTCCCGCACCCGCCGCACCGGTCGAAGAAACTGCATCGCTCGAACCTTCAACACCCGCTGAATTGTCGGCATCGCCCGCGTTGTTCGCATCATCTGCGTCGTTTGCATCATCTGCATCATCAGCAATGTCAGCATCGTTTGCGTCATTCGCCTCATCTGCTTCGTCGCCATCGTCTGCTTCGTCGCCATCGTCTGCTTCGTCGCCATCGTCCGCTTCGTCGCCATCGTTCGCCTCGTCGGCATTGTCCGAACTCTCTGAATCTGTCGAACCTGCAAAGCCCCGATCGGAGGCCGATGCCGGAGGGACCGCAGACGACCATTTCGATCCATCCCAGCGGAGCCATGAGCCGTCCTGCGGATTCAGTTGCCAGAAAACGCCTTCGAAATCCTGAACCCTAAGCTCCGCGACTGCGGCCGCGAATGCGTCAGGAGTGAGGTTTCCCTGATGATAAGAAGAGCGTAGCTCGCGAAATCTCGACTCAACGGAGACGAATCCACCGTTTCTTGACCCCGATCTTGTCATGCCTGGAACCTCGACTGCGGGCAGTTTTGAAATGCGCAGGAAGAAATTTTATTGAGGTTAAAATGAGATTTACAACGAGGCCTGAATTATCACCAGGAAATCGGATTAAACACCAACTCCCCCAACCGCGGAGGAAGACAAAGGAACACGGATCAACCACGGGTCACCGTGGAAATAAGAGCAAGTATTTAGCATTGTTTTCTGGCTCCAGGTTAAAACCATTTTGAACCCTGAAAAATTCATTTTCAAAGGGGGCAAGATAAATCCAATGTGCCTTTGGATAATACGAAAAAAGAATGCACTCATAGTCTAGGGCAAGCCTCGATCGAAGTCAATTGTGATTGCGACTCGATTGATGGCATAATGGACTTTCCGTGATTGACAAAATCCCTGAATTCATGACATTTGAAAATGTGGCGCCACGCGCCCTGTTTTGACGCGTGAAGTGAATTCGCGTGTCTCACTTCCTGTTGTCGGGCGCGGTACGCCCCTCAGACGTTTCAATGTTTTCCGTGAATTATCGAACTGATCCCTTCGAAGGGAACCGGAGGAACCAATGAAGACCCATGCTTCCACGATCGAAGAACTTCTTGAAGAAATCACCCGGATGCGCGATCACGTTGAGCAGATTGCTTTGGCTGGAAACCGGCTCCGAAACCAGGATGAGATGTTTCGCGAAATGGTTCACAGCGCGAACAGCATCATCCTGTGCTGGGACATTTGCGGCCGTCTCACCTTTATCAATCGGTTCGCCCAGGAATTCTTCGGATATTCCGAGGAAGAGATCATCGGCAAGAGTGTTCTCGGAACCATCGTCCCCAAGCAAGATGCCAAGGGAATCGACATGGCTTCCCTGCTTAAGGACATTTGTACAAACCCAAAAAATTACATCAACAACGAGAACGAGAATATCCGGCGCAACGGGGAGCGTATCTGGATTTCCTGGACGAACAAACCGGTCTACGATCGGGAAGGAAATTTCCTTGAAATCCTGAGCGTCGGGAACGACATCACCAGACGGAAAAAAGCGGAGGACGAACTCGAGCGTCTTGCTAACACCGACATGATGACCGGAGTTCTCAACCGCAGAGCCGGTCTAATTTCCCTGGAAACGCTCATGGCGGAGTGCAAGACAAAAAAGAAGTTTCTGACGATCGGGTATGCTGACGTGAACAACTTAAAACCGGTTAACGATCGGTTGGGCCATCACGAGGGGGATGCTCTGATCCGGATCGTTTGCGAGACCCTTAAAGCCTCTCTTCGCGGCACTGACGTCATTTGCAGGATGGGCGGAGACGAGTTCATGGTCGTCCTTCCTGACTGCGCGATTGAGGCGGCTCGAGAGCAATGGAAACGATTCACCCGGCGAATTGCCGTGTTGAACCGGCGGAGCGTCAAAAAATTCCCGATATCGGTCAGTGAGGGCTTCGCCGAATTCGACCCCAAGGAAAAGATTCCTTCGATGAACGAGTTCATCTCGATCGCCGACTCGGCCATGTACAAGAGAAAACAAATCATGAAAGCTGCATTGAAGCCCATTGACCTCGCTTCTGATTCTGACCTTGACTCAGGGAAAAAACCTGCCAGGGGTCGACGCAGGTCTTGACCTACCGACGAAATCAGCGGGATCAATGCCCGGGAACCGATCATGGATCGAACCGGTAACCGACTCCGTGAACGGTCGAGATCAAACGCGGGGTCTTGGGGTCCGTCTCGATCCGCTTTCGCAGTTGTGCGATATGCTGATCGAGGGTCCGGCTTGTCGGGATGTGCTCTTCGTCCCAGCAGGCGCGAAAAATCGCCATTCGATCGAGAGCTTTTCCGGGATTATCGCGAAAGAGCTTCAAAAGCTTTATCTCGCGCAGACTGAGTTCGATCGTTGTGGTTCCGCGCCGGGCTCTCAGTTCTCGGGGAAAAACATTCAGGTCGCCGAGAGCGAACGAATCCGGAATGTCTGAATTTTCCGGGTTGCCCGCTCCATCGGTCGGTTTACGGGCAAGGCATCGGCGAGTGACCGCTCGGATGCGGGCCACCACTTCTCTGACCCCGAACGGCTTGGGAATGAAATCGTCGGCGCCGAGTTCGAGGCCGACGACCTTGTCGATCTCTTCACTCTTAGCTGAAATGAAGATGACGGGGACATCCTGATTGCGATGTCGGATCTGCCTGCAGACCTCGTATCCGTCGCGGCCTGGCATCATGATGTCGAGGCAGACGAAATCAGGGTTTTGCTCATCGAACAGTTTTAATCCGGAGACCCCGTCCGCGGCCGCAATCACGTGATACCCCTCGGCTTGCATGATTTCGAGAAGACCTTGCCGAGTGACGGGATCGTCTTCAACAATCAAAACTTTCATCTTTTGTCCTCCGTGACGGTCGTCAGCAAGGTTGCAAGAAAGAACGCGCCATCGGCCGAGAATAAAGAAGAGCTGTCGGGAACCGCGGAAAGCCGATCGACCGAATGGACCAGTTCCAGGTCTCCGCCATGTTTGCGGGCGAGACCCCTGGCAAGTGTCAGCCCGATTCCGGCTCCCGCGACTCCTTCGGTCAGAGAATCATTGAGTCTCGCGAAGGGCTGAAACACAAACTCCGACTGGTTTAGTGGGATGCCTGGCCCCGCATCACGCACGAGTAGGAAAGTCCGATCGGATGACTGGCGGGTCGCGACGAATGCTATTCCACCCGCTGCGGCGTATTTTTCGACATTGCTCAGGAGGTTGTTTAAGATCTGCTCCAGGACATCGGCATCGATGTTCACTTCCCTTCGAGCCTCCAGCGAAGTTTCCAATCGAATACCGCGGCTTTCCAGAAACGGGCGGAAATGCTCTATTACCGCCCCGACAAGGATATCCGGCACTGCCGGGGAGGGCCTTAAGGAAATCCTGTCTCGTTGCTGCCGCGAAAAAGCGAGAACGTTGTTGATCAAGCGTCCGAGCCGCTGACTCTCGGAAATTATGACGCCGATACGGTTTCGTTGGCTTTCATCTTCTTCATCGAGAGATTCAGAGAGAAGCTCGGCATGAAGCCTTATATTGGTAAGCGGGGTCTTCAACTCGTGCGAAACCTGGTTGACGAAGGAAACTTTCTGGGCTGCATCCCGCAGTTCGCGCATGTTTTCGCGGTAAAGGAAGATCGCGAGCACGCTAAGGGCAAGGCCGACCGCTAAAAGACCGGCGGCCAGAGGAAAGGCTGTTCCAGAGCCCAGGGCCGAATCAGCGAGTTCTGAAGAGGCATGGAAGTGCAGACTCCAACTGTGAAGGGGCCCGCTGAGTGGAATCCGGATTCTTGCCGGGTTCCCCGCTGGAGGGTGGAAGCCTCCCCACCGGAAAAGAGTCCGGCCTGCGCTGTCGCTCAGAGTCACGCATCCCTCCAGTAAAACAAGGTCGCGCGGACCGGGGTCCGGAATCAGGCCGATCAGATCGGCCAGCAGTCTGACCCTGGATATCTCCGCACCGGCGATCGAACCATCGGATCCGCGCATCCAGAAAAGGAGCTGAACGTCGTTTCCGGAATACCACGGAAACCATCCAAATCCACTGGAAACCTCGACCGGATCTTGTTGTTGCTGTTTGTTTCGTTGATACAAGATGGCTTGTTTGGCGGTTTCCTGGATTGAGAGTTTTCGTGTGATTGTTCCGGGGTTGCCCGCCTTCGATTCATCGGTGGGTATCAGAAGCAGTTTCCCATCGAAGACTCCTCCGAATCGATCGAGGAATGCCCGCTCGTCAAAGGTCAGGCCCGCCTCAAGTGATGGAAACAGTACGGTCCCGTCAGGTGCTTGATGGAAGAAACGGATGATGCCAGGCTTGCTTCGGGATAGAGCATCAAGCGACTTTCTCGAAAGATCGCTGTCCTCGATCGCCTGCATGAGATCGCGGCGACGATCGTCCAGGAGCTGCATCGCCAGATTGTCCGTCTCTTCCAGCTTGCTGCGGAGAAGATCGTCGAATGTCCGGGAAAGGCGTTCCTGCTCGGCGCTTGCCACCCGGACTCCAAGCCATGCAAGGAGCCCGAGCGGAAGCACTACGAGCAGCGACAGGATCAACGCCGGCAGAATTCTCATAAAACGGGCGATGTGTATATTTTTTGAGAAAACCCTTGCAAACTGTCATTGCGAGGCGTTTTTCGCCGAAGCAATCTCGTGACAAAAAGTGATTGCTTCGCTTCGCTCGCAATGACACTTTGGAGAAATTCCATCAGGAATTTGCAGTAACTTCTCAAAAAAGGGGGGCACGCGCGAATGGCACTTAGATAAGGAAATTCTTG
>MNYA01000395.1:0-3678 GCA_001872985.1 bacterium CG2_30_54_10
ACTCTCGTGGTCTGCTCGGACCGCGTGAAACAACTCGGCGACGACGTTTTTTCCTTCATTCCCATCGAGGGCGACGACCCCAAGCCCGTCTGGGAACTTAATGGGGAACGTGGCCAGACAAGCATCCCCGAGAAACCGATCGCGCCTTCGTCTTCGTCTTCGCCCGCGCCTTCGTCTTCGTCTTCGCCCGCGCCTTCGTCTGCACCTTCGCCTTCACCCCCACCTGGGCCTCAAAATATTCTTTCCAAGCCAATTCCCGATGCTCGCGCCTCTGCCAAAACCGCTGAGACGCAGCCTTCGGCAACGGTCCCTGCTGTTAGGATTCAAAAATCCCCAAATCCAAAAACCGGACAAACTTCCGTCCCACTCACGCTTTGGCGATGGGCTTTCCCGTTCGTCTGGGCAGTCCCCGCGTTGTTGATTTTATTTTCCTGGCAGAATCTTAATGAGAGTACAAGTGATTACCGGCATCAGCAGATTCGGAGCCGGCTGCAGACCGAGCTCGAAATGGCGGAATTGACAGCGGAACCGTATCTGCAAGCCTCCCTGGAATTCCAGCACCTGGTAAGCGGCATTGAGGCCAACCTTCGCCCCGGGCAAGCCCTCGGGGATCTCAAGCGGCAATTTCGGGTTCAATCCACCGCGGCCATTCAAGATCTGGCGCCCGTTTTTCCAGGTCTTTCCTGGATTTTGTTCGAGCACCACCCCGAGCGCGAGACGGCCGGCCTCCAGGGCAACCGACTGTCAACCCTCATGACAGCTTCGGGAGGCCAGGTATTGCCGTTTTCCCAATCGGAACTGGAAACCCTTTTTTCGTACCTCAAGTGCCGCCTGTATCGCGTTTATGACCCAACCCTGGAAATCGAATTCAACAAATATATGTCTCCCAAACTGGGTTTAACCTCTCTCTCGACGCTCAGCGACAATGGGCTGAAGAATTTTTTGACCATACGCCCCAACCAACAAAACCGGGTCATCTTCTGGTCCCCCGTCGTCGCCCCGGGGTTCTGGGATAAAGTCGAGACCTTGCGGCAGTCCGGAAATCCGAATGCCGATTACTGGGGACTACTGCGCAAAAACCTCTTGGGCGGGTTTCTGTTTTTTCTCGATCAGAAAGACATGACTATGGATACCGCTTTCCGCTGTTTGCAGCGCAACTATTCCCGCAATGGGATAGCGCTGGGAATCGTCCCTCTCAAAGGTAAAATAAAGCCGGAGTGGCTGAGCGAAGAATTCATCAGCAACCCGGAGTTTCCCTCACATCTACGGCGCGACTCCGGGAGTTCACCCGATAGAGAGTCCATCTCAAAATGGGAATTTCTTGAAGGTATTCTGCTTCGCGACCAGGAATACCGGCTTATACTGGCGCAACCCGCTTCGTCCGGCGTCACCGCCACGCCACGGCAAAAACTGATTTTGCAGGCAACCGTCCTTTGGTTTCTCCTGGGAATTTCTTGCTGGATCTGGTTCACATTCATGCATCGATCCAATCGAATCTCGCTCCGCTGGCAACTTTCCGGAGCTTTTGCCCTGATCGTATTTCCTTCCCTGATTCTCGTTTTTTTTACACAGGAACGTTCCAAGCTTGAAACCACCATCCGACTGCTTTCCGACAGCCGGGAACACCTGGAAAATTACCTCGCAACCATTGATGAAAGCCGCAGCCTCTTCCTCGGATATGAGGTCAGTCTGGTCGACAGCTTCCTCCGGAACAAGAAACTGACCAACTTTCTTTATTCCCTCGAATCCATGTCAGATCAGGAACGGGTCAGCAAAAGCACGGCTTTGAACCTGCGCCTTAGGTATCTGGGAAGCCGGCTTGGAATTACCCTTGAAGATCTTTTAATGGTCGGGCCCAAAAAGCTGGCATCCACGCGTAACAGTGAGCGAATCAGAATGTTTTATTCCTTTTCTCTCAAAACTGTTCTCAAGGCTCTCAATCCCAACTTTGTCGCCGGCGAGAGCCGGGCAAACTCGAATGCCGACATTGTTTTCGGAGGAGCTCTGGAGGAGGTCGAAATCCTGTTGCGCCTGGTTATGACACCTGAAGATATTGCCAATATGATCCTTGCCCCGGTCTCTTTCGGTGAACTTAATAGTTACGATGGCTTGGCCACCTTTTTCACCCGTACCATTTGGTGTCGAGGTTTTCCCCGATACGCCTTCCATTTGAAGATCGAACAGGAGGCCATCGATTACCAGCAACTGTTGTTCTGGAACGGTGAAAGAGAACGTTGGAAAGTCTCCAATTCTCAGCATCCATGGTTTCAGCCCGCCTATATTGATTCCCTTCATTTCCCGATGATGCCGCCGTATTTAAACCCCAGTTGGCGGGAAGGCTATTATTATAAATTCAAAAACCTTCCACTCCCCTCAAACCCGCTTATGGACGATCTTCCAACCCTGGCAAAATCAACGGAAGTGGTAGCGGCAGCCCTGCATGGTGAAAACGAAGATCGGACTCTGGCGCTGTCCATTAGAGGTCGGGCTTCTCCCAACATGATGTTTTCCGGGTTCCTGCCGGTCGGGCGGATCCTTCAGGCTGCCGAAATGGTTGTGGAAAAACGGCAACGCACACTGTTATGGCTGTTTTTTGTTTCCCTGATCCTGGCTCAATATGCTTCCCGACGCTTTCTGCGGCCGGTTTTGCGTCTTTCAGAGGAATCCGGCAAAGTCTTGCAGGGAATCTTCACCGGCCGTCTTGAGGAGGACCGGGGCGGAGAATTCGGCAGTTTGGCCCGGGCTTTCAATCTGATGATCGCAGGCGTCGCCGAAGGCAAACTTCTTAGCAAATTCGTATCTGAATCGGTTCGATTTGCGGCTGCCGATCGGGAAAAAGGGGCCGCTGCCCGCAAGGGCGAAGTAATCGATGTGACCGTCATGTTTGCCGGGATTGCGGATTTCAAGAGTTTGACCGCTCAGATGCCCCCTGAAAAGCTTGTCATTCACCTGAATCATTTTCTCGAAGCCATGTCGCAAATCATTCGGAAAAACGGGGGAGATATCGACAAATTTATCGGAGAAAAAATTCTCGCCGTCTTTCACCCCTCGCGGTTGGGAGGGAAGGAAGCCGCCATGAATGCTGGTCTTGAGGCCGGCGCCGCCATGCGGAAACGGATGTCCGAACTTCAGAACGAGGTGCCGCGTCCTCTGGGGGTAGGTATCGTCAGCGGCTCAGTGCTGGCAGGCATCATGGGCACCCCGGAAGTAAGGCTTGAATACACGGTAATCGGAGATACCGTCAATCTCTCCTCGCGGCTGGGAGACCTGGCTTTGCGACTCGGCGCCGATGGAGCGGTGCTGCCTGATTACCACGGCTCGGTCGGTGGAGTGGTCGTGGAAGAAGCCACTTGCGCAGCGCTCCGCAAAACCGACACCGGAACCTTGTACAGGATGATGAAAAAACTTTCCGTTCCTCCGATCAAGGGCAAGAAACGGTCGGTTGACGCCTCTTACCTGGCGACATGATCGTTAAAAGCCAGGTTTCTTTAGGGGCAAAAGGCTCGTTGGGCGCTGATCTTCCGGTAATTTCATAATTCCTGTTATGTTGAGCTCAACATAACAGGAATTATGAAAATGGATATGAGTTTAGCGGTCTGAAGTCAAAAAGCCTCAAACGCAGATCGGATCAACGTTACGCCCACTTCTCGATAATTGGCATGTAAATTTTCCAAAGTG
>MNYA01000395.1:3700-10673 GCA_001872985.1 bacterium CG2_30_54_10
GAAAATGGATTTTTCCAAGAAAGTTGGGTTACGGGATTCGCTGGACACTGAACTCCCCGTAGGGGGCGACGATGTCGAAGCCCAGTTTCCGGTAGCAAGAGAGGGCTGCATGATTGTTGGCGGCCACGTTCAGGCCTATGTGATCGACTTTATCGAGGAGGGAGCGACAGAGCTCGCGGGTGACGAGGGTGGCGAGACCCTTCTGACGGTGAGATTTGGCGGTTGTTATGTTTCCCAGTGCGGCCACCCGATGTTCTGGGGAAAACACATGGATCCCAGCAATGCTGACCAACCGGGAGCCCTTCCGAACGCCGAAGTATTCACGGGTTTCAAGCATTCGCGGGTCGAACCAGTTGCCGGGATAGCTCTCCTCGTAGAGTTTAAGAACTTCGGCCAGGTCTTCGGGCCCGAGGCGCACCGACCCCGAGTCTTTCCAGTTCTTAATTAAAGCGGGTCTTTTCAGGCTCATCTTCAGGTGATCGCCATGGGACTCTAGTTGGAAGGTCCCCAGAAAAGCCAGCTCTACTCCCGGGGAAAGATGCGCATAAAACCATTGAGGCAGTAGATCCGAAATGCTCTTTATCAGCTTCTTGAGTGGGTCGGGTTCGCCCAGGGCAAGCAAGGTCGGCTGAGATTGGCCGAGATAAAGCAGGCAGAGGGCGGAGAGCTGGTTATTCCGGCTGCTGGCGAACCACAGCGTATGGGGCCAGAAGAACTCGGCAAGATCGCCGATTTCATAGAGATGCAAATCTGTTTCCCGGCGAAGGAATTTCTCGATCACGGCCTTATCATGCAAACAATGAAAATCTGTCATTCGCCCTCCAGCCTACTTCCTGCCGCTTTTTTCGTATCTACTCAATAATTCGGGGAAACTCAATGATTCCTGGCGCCTGAGATTTCTAGTGGTGTCCCACGCAAACTGATACCGAATTTTGCGAATGAGAGACATGTCATTGCGAGCGTAGCGAAGCAATCTCAAAGTGAAGGATGCGACTGCTTCGCTTCGCTCGCAATGACAATTTTTGGCTCTTGAAGTTAATGTAGCCCACCACCAAATTTCTCCCTTCGGTCGAAATGACAGCATCGTTTGTCATTCCGAACGAATGTGAGAAATCTCGCTTTATGTTGAGAATCAGCTTATACTCCTTCTTTTTGAGCAGATACGATTATCATGTGAATGAGAAAAAATTCGGTATGGGGTTATCTACCGAGATCCTGATGCCGATGATCTGACTGGAGAAGACTATGTCCCCCAAATCACTGCTTCCTACACATTTCGCCGATTTCCAGAAGGCCGTCACGGACCTGGGGCTTGAAAAATTCCGAGCCAAACAAGTCTGGGAGTGGCTCTTTGGAAAGCTGGTGTTCGATTTCAAAGCCATGACCAACCTCTCTATCGAGACTCGGAATCGGCTTGCTGAGGCATTTCCAGTCATCCTTCCTGAAAATATTGGAATTCAGACCGCCGAGGATGGCACACGGAAAATCAGCCTCACCCTGGAGGATGGCGCCAAAATCGAATCGGTCTCACTTCCCGATGAAGACTCGCTTACTTTCTGCCTTTCCAGCCAGATAGGCTGCAGGATCGGCTGTCCCTTTTGCCGTACCGGCGGAATGGGCTTCATCCGAAACCTCACAGCCGAAGAGATCGGCCTGCAGATGATGTCTCTGGTCAAAATCTGTCATTCCAAGCCAACCAACATCGTTTTCATGGGAATGGGCGAACCTTTTATGAACCGAAAGGCCGTGTTCGGAGCGATCGACGTCTTCACCGATCCCAGGTATCTCGGCCTTGCCACCCGCCGGGTCACGATCTCAACGGCAGGCGTACCCGAGGGAATCATTGAGCTGGCTAACCGGCCTGGGGAGGTCAACCTGGCCGTCTCTCTTCATGTAGCTTCCGACGATGCTCGATCGATGCTCGTTCCCCTGAATCGGAAGTTCCCTCTCGACAGTCTGCGTGATGCCATCGTGACGTATATCGATCGCACCAACCGTCGGGTTAGTCTTGAGGTTACACTTCTGCGCCAGGTCAACGACCAGCTTTCCGATGCCATGAACCTTGTGGGTTTCTGCGAAGGCTTGCTTTGCCACGTGAACATCGTTCGATTCAATCCTTTCCCCTCTTGTAACTTCCGACCCTCGACCGAAAAGGCGGAAAAAGAGTTCCGCAAGGTTCTGAAGAAGGCGGGCATCCCCGTTACCGTGCGCCGTTCGCGCGGGGCGGACATTCTGGCTGCATGCGGTCAGCTTGCAGGAGATTGAGGCATGGCAAAAAAAGAATCCTGTCTGCTCATATTGGTGAAGATGCTGATCCTGGTTTCCATACTCATCGCTGCTGTTGTTGCGGCCTTCTTCTATCTGCGGGAACAGTTGAACGGGTATTTCAACCGCGGGGATACTATCGAGGTCCCGGATTTTCGCGGTAAGCATCTCCTCCAGGTTTACAAGGACAAACCAGGCGATCTCGTCATCGACAAACCCGAGGAAAAGTTCGATATCCGATATCCGAAGGATTTCGTAATCGCGCAATATCCCGACCCTGGGACGAGGGTCAAGGCGAACAAAAAAATCCAGCTCACCATATCTCTCGGCAGCAAGCTGGTCAATGTCCCCGATCTTTGCCGGCGGAACCTGCGGGAGTCGAGCCTTGCTTTGCTGAATGCCCAGCTTGTCGAAGGAAACAGGGCTTACATCCATTCTCAAAAAATCGAGCGGGACAAGGTGATCACACAGTCTCCACTGCCCTCCATGCCCCAAGGGATGCAGGGGAAGGTCGACATGCTGATCAGTCTTGGAACCAAGCCCGTCAAGGTCCCGTTGCCCAATCTCTCTGGTAAAACGCTCAACGATGCCCAGACAAGCATAACCGCCTGGGGCCTGAAACCGGGTAAAGTGATTTCCAGACGTGATTCGACCCGAGCTATGCAGATAGTCATCTCCACATTTCCCGCGCCCTTCGAACCGGTGGCGGAAGGAACGACCGTAGACCTGCTTGTATCGGCCGGGAATGAGCCCGGAAACGCGAAGCCCGGCGAGGTCGACCGGTTCGAGTTCACTGTCGGGGCGTCCCCTGAGCCTGCTTCTGACAATCCCAAGGTGAAAGAGGGAAAACCCCCTACTGAGGCTGTTGGTGATACTGGTCCCTCCGCTCCGCGGATTTTCATTGCGGACGATTCCGGAACCGCCCCGAAAACTCCAGAGGAAAGTGGCGTTCCCGGAAATCCTGTTTCACCCGTTTCTCCCGCCACCCACGAGTCAACCCAGATCTCTTTCGTTATGCCCGACGGCTTCATGCCCAAAGAGGTCAAGTTTTTCCAGGTGTCGAGCCAGGGTCGCACGCAGGTCTATTCGGGAACTCACAAGCCGCTTGACATGATCAAGGTGCCGGTCCCGACGATTCCGAACAGCAAGGTGCAGATCTATATCAACGATGTTCCCATCGAGGAACGCCCGGTCGAATAACGCACGGCGTTTTTCGGAACACCATGGAGGTAAGAATGATTGGAACTATCTTGAACGATAAATATGAGATCCTCTCGGCACTTACCGAGAGCCATCAGTTCGAGATTTTCACCGCCCTCGAACTTGAGACCGGCTCGAAGGTCGTAATCAAGATCCTCAGGGAAGAGATGTGCGCGAGCCGGGATAGAATGCAGATTTTCTGCGATGAGATTCGCGCCTTCGCGGGCCTGTCGCACCCATCAATCGTTCATATCCTCGATATGGATACCTTCGAGGAAAGACCTTATGTCGTCACCGAGCTAATCGATGGCCGGGATCTGAAAACCTGGGTTCAGACGGAAACGACGACTTTCAAGGACGTTGCCCGGGTGATCCAGGAAGTGGCGGGGGTTCTCCAATACGCTCACGATCAGAAGATCGCGCTCCGATCGATCAAAACCTCGAACATATTCAGAACCGCGAACGGAGCAACCAAAGTTCTCTCGTTTTCTCACCCGCGGCTGAAACTTGTATCCGCCGATTCCCGGACGCCCGACGAGTCTTCCGGAATCCAGTCCGATCTGTTCTTCTTGGGGAGCACCCTCTACGAGCTGTTGTCCGGCGAGTCTATTATACGGAAGCGTGGGGGGATCCTTGACCTTTGGGAATCCCGACTCAGGCAGGCCTTGCGGGTCAGGCATCCGCATCTCTCACCCGAAATTATCGAAAAGGTTGTTGATTTCGTGGATCGTAATTTGACACGTAATTTTAAGCAGCGTTTCGAATCGCACTCAGCGTTTCTGATAGGTCTTTCCGATTTGATACACCTTTCCGATGGAGCTTTGCGCAAGGCGCGTCAGTTCACCACCAAGGCCGCTGATCCCGGCCCAGCCACCGCCTCTGACGTGGTCGATGCGATCCAGGGCAAATTCTCCAATGCCGGAAGTTTCAGCAGGAGATGTGGCGCCGGCAGCGAAGTCGCTTCGGGCTGCGGAGTCGCTTCGGGCTGCGGAGTCAGTTCGAGCCGCCGCGGCGCTTCGAGCGGAGAAGTCGCTTCGAGCAGCGGAGTCGCTTCGAGCCGCCGCGGCGCTTCGAACGGAGAAGTCGATTCGGGCCGCGAAGTCATTTTGGGCAGCGGAGTCGCTTCGGACCTCGGAATCGGTTCAAGCCGCGTCGGGCGATCCAAAACCGGAGTCGAAGGTGGCCCTTGCGGCAGTGCGGGAGTCAATCCCCGTAAGCAGCAGGCGCAGAGGCTTGCTAAACAGAGTTCCTGCGCGGGAGCCGGGAGCGTGCTTGCTCGCGCCGGTTTCTCAGCAGGTTTCTCAGCAGGGAAATCGGCCGGGTTGGCTACGGGCTCCGCAGCATTGGCCGAGGCTCCCGCCAGTGGCGAGCTTTCCCTTGATGACGATTCTGATAACTTGTACAACCCCTACAACCCCGACAAAGCTGGCGATTCCGGGAACTCTGCCTCATCCGAAAAAGCTATTGGAAAGCGTCCCCGCCTCACCCTTGTCAAAGGCGGAGCGAATACTGCCACTACTGCTACTACTGGTACTACTGGTACTGCTACTGCTTCTTCCTCTTCTTCCTCTTCTTCCTCTTCTTCCTCTTCTTCTCAAAGCATGATGTGGCGCAAGGTTGATGAAAATGCTATCTGGTGGCGGAGTCCGCTAATTGTTATAGGTGGACTGCTCGCTTTCATGGTTTTGCTCATTCTTTTCTGGTGAATCCGTGGTAAGCCCGGTTCTGGTTGCCCCCTCGATTCTCAGCGGGGACTTCACTCGGCTTGGAGAAGAGCTCCGGATCATCGAATCCAGCGGCGCCGACTGGTTACATCTTGATGTCATGGATGGCCATTTCGTTCCGAACTTGACCTTTGGACCCGCTATTATCAGCCAGCTTCGGCGAAAATCGAAAATACCGTTCGATGTCCACCTCATGATCGAAAATCCCCAGGATTGGTTGAAAGCCTATCGCGAAGCTGGCGCCGACCGGTTGACCATCCACATCGAGGCATGCAGACACGTTCAACGGCAGTTGATGCTGATCAGGGAACTCGGGGCCGCTCCGGGAGTCTGCCTCAACCCGCAGACGCCTCTGGCCGGCCTCGAATACCTTCTTGCGGATTGCGATCATGTCCTGATCATGACCGTCAACCCCGGATTCGGTGGGCAGTCACTTCTCGAATCCGTGCTTCCAAAGATCACTCTCCTTCGCCAAATGATAGATGGAATGCGCTTGCGGACGCTGATAGAGGTCGACGGGGGAGTCGATTCCGAAAATTCGCAAAGAATCCTGGCTGCGGGTGCCGATGTATTGGTTATGGGGTCTGCCTTTTTCAGAGACAAAAACAAACAAGCCCTTGTCTCATTCATTCATGGAATGGCAACTCCCCGGAAAAGAGGCAAACGAAATGCTGGAAGGCCCGAAAAACCTGCCTGAACTTCTCGGAGAGCTCGAAGAAAAGAGCGCTGAGACCCCTTCCGATTTGAACCTCCTTCGTAAACTGGGCCGGCTGCACGTTCGCAACGGTTCCTTCGCCGCCGCCGTCCGTGCATTCCGCCGGGTTATCAATCTATGCCCCGATGATCTTCAGACCACGGTTGACTTGGGCTTGTCATTGGCTCGCCTCGGCCACCTTGACGAAGCCCGCTTCGTTCTCGAAGGGGCATTGGAAATGAATCCCCAGTCTTCCAACGTTCTTATTGCATGTTCCAGGCTTTATGAGATGCTGGGAAATACCGAACTGCGCGTAACCTTCCTGATGCGGGCCGCTAATGCAACCCCGAAACGTCCCGAAATCCGTCTCGCTCTTGGAGACCTGCTTCGCTCCCTCGGCGACTTTGGCGGGGCGATCAAGCAATTCGAAACAATTCTTGAAACTTTTCCTCAGCTCGAAGCCGCACGTTTTGGGCTTGCGAGTCTGCTCATCAGGCAGGGTCGCCTTAACGAGGCAATGCAACATCTCTTGGCCATCACCCGGAATAATGCCAGCGCTCATGACGCCTATTTCAACCTGGGACACTGCCTTTTCAGACAGGGAAAGTATTCCCTGGCAGTTCCCTCTTTTCTGGTCGCACTCAAAGGCCTCAAAGATCATCCGCAGCTTCTCTACATGCTTGCTCAGTCTTATTTCCATCTTGGAGACTGGGATCGGTCGATCGTCTACATGGAACGTTTTGCCGCCATCCAGCCCGCTTCGTTCGAAACTCAGCTTGCCCTTGGCGATCTATACATGAAAACAGGGGAAATCGATCAGGCCCGGGAAACCTTCACTGCCTTGGCAGATCAGCACCCGGAACGGCCCGAGTCGTTTCTCCGCCTCGCGATTGCCCTGAAGGATCTTAAACGCTATGCCCAAGCCGGCGATATATTAAGGCGCTTCTTCAGCTTTCATCCGGGTAATATTGAAGGACACAGACTTCTTGCTGACGTCCACGTCGCGACCGGTCAATGGAAATCAGCGCTCGATGAGTATCGCAACACCATACTGACGAATGAAACATATCTTCCCGGCCTGCGGGGAGTG
>MNYA01000394.1 GCA_001872985.1 bacterium CG2_30_54_10
TTCATCAGTGTTTACCCATCGTAGAAAAAATATTGGAGAAGCCAAAGTAGGCTTAACTAAGCACCATTCGCGCGTGCCCCCCTTTATTGAGAAGTTACGTTGCCACCATCTTGGCGAATGCCTTTTTGGGGGAATGCACCCTTTGCTAGCTACGCATTCGGAGTTACTTTTTCTTTCGAGCATGCTCTTCAAAGAAATCTTTCAAATCAATTATTCCCCGGACCCCACCGCCATGGACTTTCCGGGCTAGGGTAAGCAGATCGAGGTTCTCCCGTTGGCTGAGGGCCTCCATGAGCATGGGAAGATTAACCCCGGTCAGGATCCGGATCCAGTCGTGGGGAAGAAGCTCTGCGCAGATATTCGTCGCGCTTCCGCCGAGAACGTCGGTAAGAATCAGGCAACCGGAATCACGATAGAGAGAAGTGGCTTCCCGTGCCTTCTGACGAAGATTTTCGAGCGATTCGCGGGCGGAAAAGGTCACCGCGACAAGGTCTTTTTGTTCACCCATGATCAGAGAGGCTGTTTCAACCAAGACTTCAGACATTCGGCCATGGGTAATTATGACGATTCCGATCATGGTCATTCCTCCAGGTAGTGATGGAGCGTTCGGGAAACCGAGACTTCGTAATCGACATCCATGCCGGGGATACCCAGGGTGCCGAAGACTCCCATAGCGAGGTCGGACCCGTGAACCGCCAACCCGATCTTCACCCCTCCTCCTGCAACGGCCAGCAAAGGGCTGTCGAACGACCGCATGACGTCCTCGACCAAACGGGTTATTCCGTGCCGGTTGCGCGGGGAAACCTCAAGGAGGCCGCTCTTCTCGGCGGCCCCGAAGGCATTTCGCAGAAGCTTGCTCTTCAGATTGTCGCCGTTTCCACCCGCGCGGGTTATCACAGCCCTGATCTGCTTCTCCGCAAGATACGCAATCAAGGCGTCATCCAGGTCGTTGCTGATCATCGCGCAGACCATCGCCGTCTTTGCAAGCGAAACGCGGCCATCCTGCAAAAGGAGGGTTTCAAAAAAAAGCTGCGATGGGTTCATTATAAGTGCCTCATTATAGGTGCGAAGAAAATTCCTTGTCAACATAAGAAATAGCCCCGAATCCGCGACCGATAACGGAAACTGCTCGGGCGGGCAGAACCAGGGAGCCAGAGGCCAGAAGTCAGGAAGCAGAAGCCAGAAGTCAGAAACCAGAAAGCCAGGAATCAGAAGTCAGAATGAGAACGCCGGCGTCAACGGAACAACGTGTTGGTGGCCTATTCGCATGCTAATTCCATCGCTTATAAAATTGTATTTCTGGTCGCAGCCATGTCATTGCGAGTAGCGGCAGCGACGAAGCAATCCGGATCGGGAGGATTCCTTCGCTTCGCTCGCAATGACAAGTTTCCATCAGCCAGAATTCCTCACTATCAAAAAGTTCGCCCTAAGGGCGATACGTTCAATCAGAGCCGAGATCGCGCGACATCAGTAGCTGCTCTGAGACGTTGAAGCAGACATTGTTTCCAGTCTGGCTTTTAAGGTTAGAGTCGTAATTGATGAAAACACGTTTGGGCATCATCAGGGGACCGTCTTCCTTTTCCTGGCGGTTGAGGTTCTCTACTACGAGGTTGCCGAGGATCGACAACCGCTGCCCGCCTTTGATGCTTTCCTTGGAGTAGACAGCGGACTCGATCTTTACCTGGTTCACCCCCGGAGCAAATGAAACCGCCCCGTTCAGCGCAACAAGTGAAAGAAAGCTTTTCGCGCTGTCGTGAACGATGTTGTCGGTGATGTAAATGTTGCCCTCAGTGACCACCATGCCCTGACCTGAGATGCGGCCGCCGATGTAGACGTTCCCCTGGACGTAAACGATCCCCCAGACACTGGCCGGCTGGGAATACTTTCCCTTGAGAACCAAGTCGCCCTCGAAATATTCGTGGGAAAACTCCTTCGCGTTTTTCTTGATTCGCTCCAGTTGGAGAGGTTCGAGCTTGTTTGGATATCGTGAAACGAAATCGAACTTCGTGTTGATGGTATATGGATCCGAGCTCGGATAGGGCGTCTCAGTAATTCCCAGAACGTAGGGCTTCAGCTTCTGGTAGTAGCGAATGACCTCCCCCTCGTAATAGGTGTACTTGCTCAAATATGGATCGTGGATCTGATTGTTGCAGAAAAGATAACCGATCTCGGGCCGCTGGTGCGAGAAAATTGAGTTGTCCTCGAAATAATTTATGATATCATCCGCGGCAAAGAATGGAAGATAGACGTGAAGTCGGCCGTTGGTGCGGATCTTCCCCCAAAGGTAAGGGTGGAGATTTTGAATGGCGGTATCGACGAAATCCTTGATTTTAACGTCGGTAACCGCCATGACCAGCTTGCGGATGACCTTCAGAACCTTGACCTTCACATCCCCTTCGAAGCTTATCATGCTGACGGTGTTGGGCTCCCAGAAAAGGGTCTCCGCGCTGTTTCCCAGGGTTTCCTGGAAAGCCTCATTCGTCTTCTTGATTACATCGTCGATCATTTCTTTCAAGGATCTGACCACGCTCCAGTTACGGCATCGAAACTCGCCTTCCTTGATGTATTCGTCTCTCTTTCCGGAGATGAACAGCGTATAATTCTCGGCGGGCGGAGTCAGATCGCTTACCTTGAGGTCACGGATCACCTCGATGCGCCTCGACGCACGCCTGAACGTCGCGGTCGAAACAAAGCGAAGGTTGCCGTTCCAGCCTCCGAGAGCCTTGTCGGCATAGGTGTCCCGGCTTTCCTTGCGATAGATCTTGAGCTGGGAAGGAACCTCTTCATATTCATCTATGTAGGTCTTGAAGGGGGTCTGCTTGAGGTTGTGAACCTCGATCACCACATCGACTTTTCCACCCTTGATCAGCTCACCGTCCGGGATCTCCACCTTCATCTGAAAATTCTCTGCTCGATCGATATCGAGAAGACTCAGGAACCGGTCATTGATCTCCCCATCATCGCTCAACAGCTTTTCGGAAAAAAGCTCCCTCAGCTTGACCATGGCTTTTTCGACCCCAGCTTCCGCGAGGTAGTGGGCCACGATGCTGTCACCCTGGCGGGCAGTCTGCGCCCGCTCCTGAGTCATATAGCTGATGAACATCGTCCCGAAAATATACAGCATTCCGACAACCGTCAGAAGCATGAACAGCGCACTCCCGCGGGAAACGGGCGGCCGAGGGGTTAAAATCATAATCGGGCGAAAATCATTCATTCAATTTCTTCGCTGTCTGCAACGCCGCGTGGCTTTTCCCCGGCGGCGTGCCATTTGAGATAGGCATTGATAAACCTGTCGATTTCACCGTCCATGACGGATTGAACACCGCTGGTCTGCTCCCCTGTGCGGAGATCTTTTACAAGAGTGTAGGGGCAGAAAACGTAGGATCGGATCTGGCTTCCAAAGCCGATGTTCTTCAGCTCGCCCTGGATGTTTCTGACTTCTCTCTCGTGTGACTCCTTTTGCATCTTGTACAACTTGGCTTTCAGCATACTCATTGCAACCGCGCGGTTCTGATGCTGGCTCCGCTCGATCTGGCAGGTGACCACGATTCCGCTTGGCTGGTGGGTGATCCGGACGGCGGAGCTGGTCTTGTTGACATGCTGTCCGCCGGCTCCCGAACTTCGGAAGAAATCGAGTTTGAGGTCATCGTCACGGATATCTACATCAACATTATCGGGAAGCACCGGTGTGATATCCACAGCGGAAAAGCTGGTGTGCCGACGTGCGTTGGCGTCGAACGGGGAGATGCGAACCAGGCGGTGAACGCCTTTTTCGCCCTTCAGATTGCCGTAGACGTAACGTCCCTTGATCAGAAGAGTCGCCGCTTTGATTCCCTCTTCTTCTTCCTGGAGGTCGAGAACCTCGGCCTTGAAGCCGCTCCGATCGATCCAGCGCTGGTACATTCGCAAAAGCATCGATGCCCAGTCGCACGATTCGGTTCCGCCTGCGCCCGGCTTGATCGACATGTAGCAGTCAGATTGGTCGTATTCTTCCGATAGATATGTAGACAGTTCAATCTGTTCGATGCGTTTCTGCAGTGGTCCGAGCTGCATGCGCGAACTGGCAAACATCGCCAAGTCGCCTTCACTTTCAGAGAGTTCCATCAACTCGGCGGTATCGTTGAATTCACGGCTTAGAGCTTCGAACGAATCGGAGGCCTTGCGCATATCAGCGAGCGCCTGGGCAACATTCTGCGCTTTCGCGCGATCGCTCCAGAAGTTGGGGTTGAGGGTTTCCACATCAAGTTGTTTAATCTTGGCCCGCAGTTTGGGCAGGTCAAAGATGCCCCCCGATGCTGGAGAGCCGTGCCCGCATGTCGCGGATCTGTTCCTGGATTTCGTAGTCCACGGGGTTCCTCCTGAGATAAAAAAACTAGTACTGCAGGCGGTCAGCGGGAAACTCTGTTCACGCGTCGGATGGTCTCCTTCACGCCGTCGACTTCCCCTTCTGCCTGGATTTCAACAACCAATTCGGACTTCTGAATATCACGGGTGCTGATGCTAAAACTGGAAATGCCGTAAGAAGCGGTGTAGCTCCCGTTTATCTCACCGGGGAGTACAACATCTTCTATGAATGCGCGAGACAGAGTATTCCATTCATAATTGTTCGCTTGTTCGAGAGCAATCATCGCCTCCGGATTTTGCCGCTGAAAAGTTTTCAGCTTGAGGAAAAAGTGCTGCAGGGCTGATCGGGCCATGAAATAAGCCCGCCTTATCTTAACGGCACGCTGAAATCGTTGCCTGCTGTTGGACATTGTCCACGAAAGCGAAGCGATCCAGACGGCGAGGCAAAGGACAACGCTCATGACCACTGGAAGAGCGATTCCCCGGTCCGATCGGCCATATCTCATAGATCGGCCTTGTATGCGACCAGATCGAGAGAGTGCCGGCTTTTGTCGCCCCAGACGCCCCGAAGGGTAAGCTTCTTCATTCCATCTTCAAGGCGCGTACGCTGCACTTTCCCAGAGGCGGGTTCGACGATCGCCGAAAACTCGACTGGAACCAGCTCTACATTGAGGGAAAATTTGACCAGGCTTCGGCCAACCTCTACAGGGCGGAGATCGAGAGCATTTTTTTCGTCGCTGGCGAGCCGGCAGTTCTCGCTCACGCCGAGCGGAATTCGGCTGTAGGACTGCGCGAAAGCGACCTCCATCTTTTCTTCGAGAATGTTCATCACCTGGTGGTAATCGCCCAGGCTGTCACTTCCCCGAAGGTATTCGATCAAAAACATGCCGAGAGGCAGCAGCAGCGTTGACAAAATCGTAAACGCTATCAGCACTTCCAGGAGGGTGATGCCGCCGTGTCTATGCATATCGATATCAGTCCTTCGAGCATCAGCATACCACACTTACCCCTTCACCGGAATTGGCAAAGAAAGAATGGGGCGTGGCTCGATGTGAATGCAGGCGGATCACGCTTGAGTATCGGCGAAACTGATGGATGCCGGCGGAATTCCCGGTCGAGAAAGCTCCGAACTGCTTTCCGGTCCCAACCAAGGGGATGTCGGAAATCGAGGTAGAGGCTAAGGTCGCCTTCCGAAAACGGAAAGGTCTCGAGTCCGGAAGACTCAGCCGCCTCAATGGGAAGGTTGAAAATTGCCAGATTCAAAAAATCGATGGCATTCGCATTCTTGGCAACGAAGGCAAGAGTGCGTTTTGCGGATTCGAGGTTTTCTACAGGAGTTCCAAACAACAGATAGACGTAAGTTCCTATGCCGACCTCGTGGAGGTTTCTCAGGATGAGCGAAGCATCAATCAAGGAAATTCCCTTCCCGAGGGAATCGAGCACCGTCTGGTCTCCTGACTCGAGACCGAGCTGCAACATTCGGCACCCGGCCTTTGCGAGAGCCAGACAGAAGTCTTTGTCGGTGAACGCCGATTCGAAACGGGTGAAACCGTACCACGGGAAAGCGATCCCGCGTTTTGCGATCTCCGCAAGCACAGCCGGGCTGACGGCATTGTCGAGCAGATGAACCATCGCAGGGCCATGCTGAGAGGTCATGGCGCCGAGAAGATCGACCGCATCGCTCGGGGGAATAGGCCGGTAGCCGCTCCGCTCAGCGGTTTCCGGACAAAACGAGCATTTCGACCAAAAGCAGCCGGCGGCTAGACTGACAGGTAGCACAAACCCCGGTGAAAGGTAATTTTTCACCGGGAAACCGGTGAAATCATACTTAATTGTCGAACGCTCGGGTATCCGTAAGAAGGCCATCAACGCCCGTTCACCAGGGCCCCTGACAAAGCGGTCGACCACCCCCGGAAGGGGATTCTCGAAGCCGGCCCGAGAAAGCCAGGAAGACACCAACCCACCGCCCCAGATGATTCCCATCGAACGATCGGAGCCGCGAACAAAGCCGGCCATGGCGGCGGCGGTAAGGGCTTGTCCAAGATAATTGACGGAAAACCCTACGTGTGTATAGCTTCCAATTTCAAGTTTTGTGGTTATCTCTTTGCTAAACCAATTGAAGAATGGGTTCGCGGATGGGTTTGCGGCCGCCTGGCTGATATCCGCGCCGGAAGTTGGCTTGAGCAGATCGTGAGAACAGTCGGTGAGGCTGGGTCGCCAACCTTTATGGTGGATTGAAATGGTGGCAAGGAGGCGCTGGAGGTCTCCGATCGCCCGACGGTAGGTATCGGAATGGACAAACGCAAGCCCGGATCGAAGGCCGGCGATGTGACCTTCCCTGTCGCGTGTTGCCCGTCTTGTCCAGGTGTCGTCCGCGCCTGGAGGGTCCATGATCGCGGACAGCAGGCCCTCCAGGTTCGCGTCCCAGACATCGACGTGAACCCCCGATCCGCGCAGGGACCCGGCCAGGCGGGCAATCCCGGCCGGCGGCTCGGAAGGCCTGGTAACCGGTGGGTAGATAAGAAGAATACGGTTTTTCAAAAGTTTGTTATCACCGTCATTCCCGCAAAGGAGGGAATCCAGCCCAATCCAAAGCCTGGATGCTCGCATTCGCAAGCATGCCGAAAAGTTTCCCGGGGGGTAAGAGTTTAGCGGTTTGAAATAAGAAAGACGAAGAAAGCTGGGGAAACGAAAAAATAGAAAAAAGGAAAGGATTTTTTTGCC
>MNYA01000248.1 GCA_001872985.1 bacterium CG2_30_54_10
CGGGGCGTGCTGCCAATTTTTCACAAGATCCCCGCCCCTCTTCAGGCCACTCGGGTGCGATAAGGCCGGTTTGGAGTATACTGTTACCGGGAAAATCTACATTTTGGGGAGAACGCAATGCTGAATTTTATTTCCAGAAACCTGGCCTGGCTGGGGCATGACTGCTTCCGGATCTCCGGGGAGAAAACAATCTACTTCGATCCTTTTCAACTCGGGAAGACGGCTACCGCGGATCTGATCTTTATTACCCACGAACATTTCGATCATTGTTCCCCCGAAGACGTTAAGAAGATCCAAGGCGAGAACACAATCCTTGTCGGTACAGAGGACGTCCTGGCCAGGCTTGCCGGGAAAAAGCAGGCGGTCAAGGTCGGAGACAGGCTTACGATGGATGGGATCCAGGTCGAGGTGCTTCCGGCATACAATATTGGAAAAAAGTTTCACCCAAAGGCGAGCGGGTGGGTTGGTTACATCGTCACCGTCGAGGGCAAGCGCATCTACCACGCCGGCGACACGGACCGTATTCCTGAGATGAAGGGATTAAAAGCCGACATTGCCTTGCTTCCCGTTTCCGGAACCTACGTCATGACTCCGCAAGAAGCTGCTCAAGCGGCTTTGGACATCAAACCGCAGGTGGCGATTCCGATGCACTTCGGATCCATCGTTGGGCAGACCTCGGATGCTGAAAAGTTCAGGGATAGCCTGGCTGGAAAAATTAAAGTGGTCGTTTTGAAACGGGGCGGGAACTGAGCGATATGAAGTATCATCTCAATAACCGGGGGAAATTACGAAAGTAGACTGGGGGCGCAAGGCAACCGACCGCGGGAATTGAGGCATGCGAATATTCACTTTATGAATTTATTGCAACTTGTTTTTTGCAGGTAGCCACAGATGAAGGCAGACAGCACGGTTCCACCGGGAGAGTTTAGCCGTTCGGGAAATCCGAGAAAAATGTGGTACTTTTCGGTGACGAAGTGTCTTTTTTCCACCAGGAATTTGGCGTGAATTTTCCTGAATCGTGGAGCAGGATGATGGGTACTGGAGTCATTCTGGGGCTCTGGCTATTTTCCCTGGGGCTCATGCTTTCAGGTGATTCAACTTGGGTTGGAACGACGATTTTTGCATTGATGACCGGAATCGTCATGCTCACATTCTTTCTCCCGGGTTACCAGCTTCACACAGCGGCGCGAAACGGCAATATTGAAATTATGAAGAAGCTTCTCGATCAGGGAGCAGCCGTCGATCTGGTCAATTCCGCGGGCTTGAGCCCGCTTCATATTGCCGCGAGCTGGGGCCAACTGGAGGTCATCAGGCTCCTTCTGGCGAGAAAAGCAAACCCGAATCTGGCGTCCGAGGCCAAAGAGTGGCCCAAAGCCACCCCGCTTCATCTTGCAATTGCGACCAATCAGTTGCCTATCGCCGAGCTTCTGATCGAAAACGGGGCAAACATCAACGCTCAAATGGAAGACGGAGCGCCGCCTCTCCATCTCGCAATAATAGGCAAACAAATCGGGCTGGTGAAATTCCTTCTCGAAAAGGGCGCCGACCCCAACCTTCGCGGACCCGAAACCGCTCCACCCATCCACCTTGCCGTTTTCGCCGATTCCACGGAACTCAGCCAACTACTGCTGGATCATGGCGCCGATCTGGCTTCTCGCGGCCCATCCGGGGCTACGGCACTGCATCTTGCGGCGGCACTGGGGCAATGCGCGATGACGGCATTCTTTCTCGACAAGGGCATGGATATACACATCAGAAATGAGATCGGGGAAACCCCACTGCATTACGCCTCCCGGGAAGGTAGAAAGGAAGCCGTAGAACTGTTGCTTGACCGTGGAGCCGCGGTAGACACACGCACCACAGCCTGGGGAACCCCTCTCCACATCGCCGCCTACCGCGGGCAGGCCGAAGTGGTGACAGTCCTTCTTGCGCGTGGGGCAAAAGTGAATGCACGCGCAAACGATGGAATGACGGCTCTTCACCAGGCCGCCGCGAGCGGGAACCGGGAGACCGTGGCCCGCCTTCTTGACAATGGGGCGGATATCAACTCCCACGGGGATTTCGAGCTGACTCCGCTCCATGTCGCGAAGATGGACGGACAACCCGAGATTGCCCGGTATCTCATCGAACGTGGTGCGGAAGACACCCCGATGCCTTCTTCCGAAGAGTGAAAGCCGAAATGAATCATACAAGAAGAACCGTGACCCGATCCCCTTCCTGTAGTTCGACTCTTTTTATCTTTTCCCGTGGAACGTACACCTCCCGGGTCGATTCCGGGTCGTCGGGGTCACGAATGACCACCACGACTATTCCGCCCTCGATCCGGTCCACCACTCCGGCAACTCTTCTGAGCTTTCCCACATTTTTCCCTCCCTACGAAGATTCGTTATCAGAACTGTCCTTCTACAGTATCTACTCAAAAATTCGAGGTTTCAAGCATTGGCATCCGATCGAAACCGTCGGAGGGGGACGCTGAGATGAACTGCCCGTCCTGTTTGCAGACGATCGAGAATCACTGCCAACGTTGCCCGTTCTGCCAGGCAACGATTGTCGGGCGGATGGCGAATATTGCTCCGCCGAGGGCTAGTGACCGTGAGTATATCGAAAATGCCGGTTTGCAAGTCGGACAGGCGGAGCGAACGTTCCATGGATACCTTGCTGCGCTCATCGAGCGTGTTGCAAGATGGATTCCGCCGCGAATTCGCAGATTTCCGCATTCTGAGGTGTGGCTTAGCCTGCTCTTCCCCGGCTTAGGGCATATCTTCCTGGGTTGGACGGGCTTGGGTCTGCTGATCATGGGAGCAAGCGCAATCATGCTCGGATTTCTCGTCGTTCTCGCCCTCGACCCTGGCGCTCCCGGCACGACCACGTACCTCTTCTGGTTCGGTGTTTTCCTGGGAATCTGTCATTCACATGCTGTTCTCCTTGCCAACCGGCAGTTTCCCGATCGGCCGAAATTCACGACTCCGGCGCTCAACCTTACAATCCTGGTTGTTTTGGTCGGCCAGTTGAATCTTCTCGGCTGGACGCTCTACGGAGCCAGATATCGGATGAACGTTCGGGGAATCCGCCTCGAAGGACACTTTCGGGCTTTCCAGCCAATTTTCAATACCGGAGACTTCCTCGATGTAAACCCGGTTGCTGCAGCCAATTTGCGGCTTGGGGACCTCGTCATGATTGACCGATACACCCTCGATCGGGTCATCGGGCTGGATGGCGATATTCTCAAAATCCAGGAAAGGGAAATCCTGCGCAACGGTTCCCCGTTGCCGGGGAGACAGCAGCCGGTAACCACTTATAACACCCAACGTGAGATTCCCTACCCGCTTTCCCAGACTCCGGTCATGGGAGAAGGAAGTTTCGTCAAAGTCAATAAGGGAGAGGCCGGCATCCTGTATTGGGGGCGACAATTGCGTTCAATTCCGATAGGCAGCCTGCAGGGAAGAATAGACGGAATCCTCAATCCTCCTGAAAGGGCATGCCGTTTCGTTAACGGCGTGAGAACATCGAGATAGGGTATCTTCTCAATAATTCGGGGTAATGCAATATGAACCATCGTAAAAATGTATCTGCTCAAAAAGAAGGGGCATTAGCTGATTCTAAGCATATAGCGAGATTCCTCACATTCGTTCGGAATGACAAACGATGCTGTCATTTCGAACGAAGGGAGAAATCTCTTGCGCCAGGAATCATCGAGTTCCCCCGAATTATTGAGTAGATACGTAAAAATGTCATCTTGAACGAATGTGAGAGATCTTCCCTTCTACGGGTACAAGATTTTCCCCTTCGGTCGAAATGACGATTCCCCCAGAATTTTGAAAAGATACGAGATAAGCGCAATGTTTCCTCTTTCGACCTGCCGGATCCGCCAGAATTTGCACAATCACACGGTTTTCTCAGATGGCAGTTTCACCCCGGCTCGCTTGGTTCAGGAGTCGCTGAATGGGGGCCTTGACGCCCTTGGAATCAGCGACCATTTTTTCACGAAAAAAGTTTTTCATCGAATCGACATGGCCGGGTGGTGTTCAACCGTCCTTCCGAACTATCTGCAGGTCGCCGAGGAAACGCGCAAAATGGAGTTCGAAAATCTGAAAGTCTGGTTCGGCCTCGAGGTAGATTCCTGCGAGGTGCGCCTCGGATGCACGATTGCGCAACTTCCCTGGCCGGAACTGAACAGGCTCGATTACCTGCTGTTCGAGTATGTGGGGGAAACGGGCATTGGTGGGTTACCCTTAGAGAGACTTGAGGAACTCCGGCAGTTCGCCCGCGTTCCGATCGTTTTGGCTCATCCCAACCCTGAAAACTGGGAAGAAACTTTGCCCTTGAACCGGGTTTTTGATATATTGCGTAAGTGCGGTGTTGCATTGGAACTCCCTGGAGGTACACGGAATCCATGGCCGTGGACGGGTAGGGGGTCAGGGCCGACGTCAGAGTCGGGGTCAGAGTCGGGGTCAGAGTCGGGGTCAGAAAAATGTGCGGGTGCGGGTGCAGGTGCGGGGCGAGAAGCTGGCCTTCTGAAGAATGTTCCGCTTATGATCGGTTGTGACACGCACGAACGGATTGAAGACCTCTGCGCGATCGGTCGGGTACTGGCTTTCATCGAGCAAAACGGGCTCCTGGAGCAGTTGACAGACCCTGAGCGATTGGCGCCCAAATGGGGAGGAAACCCTTGAACGAGTCTCGCGAACGGGTGGTTATTACGGTACTTGGCGCAAATAAGCCGGGCATCCTTGCAGGAATCACGCGCATCGTTGCCGATGCAAACGTCAACGTCGATGACGTTTCTCAAAAAGTCATGCAGGATCTTTTTGCTCTCATGATGGTCACTGACTTTTCAAAGGCAAACTGCACCCTCGAGGAATTCCAGGCGCTTATGCAGAAAGGCGCTGATGATCTGAAGGTGCGCATTTTTGTTCAGCATGAGGACGTTTTCAAATTCATGCATCGCGTGTAGCTGGTAACAAATCATGCCTTTCACCCTCGACGAAGTAATCGAAACCCTGAGCGCGGTCGGAGTCGAAACCTTCGATATCCGCACCATAACCCTCGGCATCTCTTTGGATTCCTGCGCTGACGAGGATGTCAACCGTTGTGCCATGAAGATCTATGACAAAGTGACGAACGTGGCGCGAAATCTGGTTCCCACTGCCCGGCAAATCGAGAAAAAATACGGCATTCCCATCGTCAACAAGCGGATATCGGTGACTCCAATTGCCCAGGTCGGGGGAGCCTGTAAGGGCGACACCCTGGTTCCTCTGGCCCAGGCACTCGACAAAGCCGCCATTGACCTGGGGATCGATTTCGTCGGGGGGTTCACCGCCCAAGTGCAGAAGGGCTTCAAGCGCGGAGATCAGATTCTCATCAACTCGATTCCCGATGCGTTGTGCGTTACCAAACGGGTCTGCTCGAGCGTGAATGTGGCAACATCTGCCGCCGGAATCAACATGGATGCGGTTTTTCGCATGGCGCAAATCGTCAAGGAATCCGCGGAGCGGACGCGCGATTCCGATGGGCTGGCTTGCGCTAAGCTGGTTATCTTCGCCAACCAGCCTGAAGACAACCCCTTCATGGCCGGAGCTTGCCATGGTAACGGCGAGGCCGAAGCTATAGTTCACGTAGGGATATCAGGCCCTGGCGTCGTCCGTGCAGCATTGGAGAATGCCGGAGAATTATCATTTGGAGAACTCTCTGACCTCATCAAGAAAACAAGTTTCAAGATAACCCGTGTCGGCGAACTCGTGGGAAGGGAAGCCTCCCGCATGATGGGAATCCCGTTTGGGGTGATCGATCTGTCGCTTGCTCCTACCCCCAGCGAAGGCGATTCCGTTGCTGACATTCTTGAACTGATGGGCCTTGAGCGGGTCGGTTGTCCCGGAACAACTGCAGCTCTGGCCATGCTCAATGATGCCGTCAAGAAGGGGGGGGTGATGGCATGTTCCTATGCCGGGGGCCTTTCGGGCGCGTTCATCCCGGTGACCGAGGATGCTGGCATGTGTCGGGCTGTTTCCGAAGGAGTTCTGACCATAGAAAAACTTGAAGCCATGACCGCTGTCTGTTCGGTCGGGCTTGACATGATCGCGATCCCCGGCGACACAAGTGTCGATGTGCTTGCCGGAATTCTGGCCGATGAAATGGCCATTGGGGTGATCAACCACAAGACGACCGCATGTCGTCTGATTCCTGTTCCTGGGAAGAAAGCAGGGGACCTCGTGGATTTCGGAGGTCTTCTTGGGAGGGGCCCCATTATGCAGGTTTCCAAGGTTTCCCCCGCTCGCTTCGTCCGGCGCGGAGGCCGTATCCCGGCTCCAATCCACAGTATGCGCAACTGATTCGAACATTAACAACGAATTTTTCATTGATGAACGGGAACAGCAGGGTTAGCAGCATAAATATGCTAGAATGTCATTCCAGGGTGTCAGGTAATAAACCAAATGATTGAGGAGGCCTGTATGAAATACATTCGATTCATTTTGATTCTCGTCCTTTGTCTTTTTGCGACCATAATGCCGGCTCTCGCCCAAACCGAGGCCGGAGGCGGCGAGATCAAGATTGTCATTCCCAAATTTGACTTGAATATTCCGGCCGTCTCCGTCTCCGCCTCCGCCACCGCATCAGGAACGGTGATCCAGATCGCCGAAAATCATCTGACCAAAACGATCGACTGCAACAACGAATCCATAAGCGTCATGGGAAACAACAACGAGCTCACCATCAAGGGTAGTTGCACCGGCATTCAGATCCTTGGCAACCATAACACCATCACCATCGAAACGACTCCCGAACTCAATGTAGCCGGGAATTACAACAAGATTTCCGCGACCACGGTCGAAGCCATCGCTGTGATGGGCAACTACAACGGTATCGTCTGGACAAAAGGAACCGAAAAAGATCCAACGATTTCGAACCTTGGGAACAAGAATACGGTCAACAAAGCTGCCCAATAAAATTATAGGGAACTTTCTCAAAAGAGGGGGCGGGTTCGTATCATCTCAATAAATCGGGGGAAGAGTGAAGGCAGACCGGAGGGCGCAAAGCGCCCGACCGCGGGGGATGAGCCTCGCGAATTC
>MNYA01000275.1 GCA_001872985.1 bacterium CG2_30_54_10
TTGAGCAGATAGGATTTTGCGCATCATCTCAATAATCCGGGGGGGCATGAGAGCGCACCGGAGGGTGCAAAGCGCCCGACCGCAGGGGATGAGCCTCGCGAATTTACTTCGCGAGGCGGAGGGGGGCGCGTGCCCCCCTTTATTGAGAAGTTACACGCTAGCGGTCTCACTGCCCTGGGTTCGGATGCCTTGCGCCCTTGGTCGGTGCGCACGCTGAAACAATGGGGGCCTTCGGGCCCCCCATTGTTTTTCCCCGAGGCTAATCAAACTTCTTCCTCATGCCGATTAAGACCGCATGGATGACGTTCCGGCACATCAGAGCCCGTCGCAATACGCAAAATCGGCTTCCATGGATAATCGATCGGAAGTCGGAAGCGGTGGTTCGTAATGGATTTGCCAACGTGAAGGAGCCCGGCATGAACAGAAAACTTTTCTTCCTCGGCCTCGCTGCCTGCTCAGTGATCCTTACTACCGGCTGGACGCAAGATTACATTCAGTCCGGCACGCAAGCTCAATTGCGCAGTTCCGGGTTCAGCAATGCCTTTATTAACACTGCCACGCAACGGTCAGTGGACCCCTATCGGGTTATTTCAGACCCTCCATCGGTCTACGCCCAGCAGGATGAGCTGCCTGCCGGGCAGGCTTCGGGAGCTGCGGAAGGTGGTAACTCAGATTCAACCCTCCCACCGATCCCACGCCCCCCGGAAGATGCCCAACCCGCCCCCGCCGGAGGTGGGGAAGTCGTTTTGACCACTCCCGGTGCGCAGCCGCCGGCAGAGAGTCCATCGGTTGTCGTCGCTCCTCCCGCGCCTGCGTCCGAGACGAAAAAGAACGGAAAGGGCAAGAAAAGCAGCAGCTCGAAAAAATCCAAGAAAAAATCCCGGAAGTCTTCTGCTCCCGTAGTTTCAAGTCAAGATTACCCGCCGAACCTTCCATCTTTCCCCCAGCCCTATGGCGGTGGCCAGGAAATCTATTCCCAGGATCCGCTTCAGCTCCCCCCAGTTGCCAATCTGCCCGAACCTTCGCGGACGACGCTGCCTCCGATTACGCGTGATGCAATGATGACCGCTCCGCTCGGCGAGGCTATATCACGGGTTCTGGCGTGCAACGCCATGGGATTGACCGGCCTTCTTGTGACCACATCCGCCGATGTAAGTCGGGAGGGTTCGTTCAAAACCGGGTTCCATTCCAGTTGGTTTGCGCTTGACCGTGTCTACGACAGGGTTCTGGCCAGTGGCGAAAGCGGAGACGTTCTCGAAATTCCACTTTTCTTCAATTATGCGGTAACGAACGACCTTGAGTTTGCTTTCAGTCTTCCGATCATGAATTACACCATCAAATCGAGAATACTCTGGAGCAAAGATTTCCGGGAATCCGGGACAGGTGACGCCAAATTTTCCTTCAAATACCGCGTTTTCGACAATCCCCAATATCAGATGCGCGGCGCATTCGGGCTTGGATTCAAGTTCCCCACCGGTTCTGACCAGAAGGGCCTGGGAACCGGCAAGACTGATTTCGAGATCTATACCGCATTCAGCAAGAACTTCGAGCAGCTCATCGCCCACCTGAACCTCGGATACATAATGACCGGTGACCCCAACACCCAGTTCTACCCCGACGGGCTTGCTGACATCTTCTATTACAACATCGGGCTCGAATATCCCCACAACCATAATGTCACCGTGATGACGGAAATCAACGGCCAGGACTGGGGTTCTGAAGGACTTCGGATCGATGTGACACCTGGCCTTCGATACACGCCAACAGAGAACTTTGCATTTGAGATCGGCGTTCCGATCGCGGTCACGAATGACCAGCGATATGGCTACAATTATCGCGTGGTTTTCGGTATAACCTCCTTTTTCAAATGATCTGAAAATACGAGACTGAAGCGATTTGCCAGATGAGACCTTTGAAGGTATCACCTCAATGATTCGGGGGAAGTATGAAAGCAAACCGGAGGGCGCAAAGCGCACGACCGCGGGGAGTGAGGCACGCGAATTCACTTCGCGTGCCGAGAGGGGGCGCGTTTCCCCTCTTTTTGACAAGATACCTTTGAAGCATGTTAAGGTTGTATGTTAAGGTTGTTAATAACTCAGGCTGCGTTGGAATGCCCGAAAAGTGGCGGAGGCTTGAGAGCCTCCCCTGCAGCGCCTTCCAGCCGCTGCCACTTTGGGTCGCCATATTGCGCGAAGGTCACGCCCCTTTGAGGCCGTCCCGTCTGTCAGGATGCCGGAGTCTCGAAAATACTTAAAAGTGGCGCCACCTTCTGAGATTCTCAGATCCTGTAGCTGCTGCGGGCTGATACAGCTTGTTCCAGCACCGGTCGGCAGTCGGCTTCCCGTTTGCGGACGCTGCGGAATGAGTTTCCCCGACAGGAGTGAGTCCCGGCGACGCAGGGCCCGAACCATAGCTTGTTCCTTGGCTGCTGTAATTCTTTTCCCATTGGCGATCTGGCTCCCGGTTCTTCGCCTGGAAAGGTTCGGGCATGTCTATGAGACCGGGATTCTCCGTGGTTGCTTCGACCTTTGGGGTGATGGCCATGTCGTACTGGCCGGGGTCGTGTTTCTATGTTCGCTTGTCATTCCTGTTTTCAAACTGTTTGGTATCCTACTGGTAACCGGACGGTTCTTCCCAGTCTCAAGACGGTTCCGCGCGGCCTCATTTCGTTTCATCGATTTGATCGGCCGTTGGGGAATGCTCGATGTTTTCCTCGTCGCGGTTCTTGTCGCCGCCGTAAAGCTTGGGAACATGCTTGAAGTTCATCCTGGGAGCGGTGCGATGGTTTTTACCCTTTGCGTAACGTTGAGCCTTGCTTCCTCAGCCTTCTTCGACCCTCACTCGATATGGAGCGAATCTGAAAGTGAGTGAACCCTCGAAGATGAATAGCTCGTGTCCCAAGTCGGAAGTCAGGAGCCAGAAGCCAGGGGTCAGAAACCCCACCAGGGAAGACGGTGGTGACCGCTCTGACCTCCCTCTCCCGCTTTCGGGAGAGGCTGTGGAAGAGGTCGAGGAAGAAAATGCGGGTGCGGGTGCGGGCAAGAGTGAGAATTTCCGCTTTCCCCGCGCGACATTCACGGAGGATCTTCGCCAGACACGGCTTTGGATTCTTCCGGCGCTGGCACTCCTTTTGACGCTTGGATTGGCTTTTCAGGCGTTTTCCCAAGGTCCGATCCCAATAGTAGTGCATTTTCGGGAAGGGCATGGAATCAAACCGGGGGATGCAGTAAAGTTTCGAGGCATAGATGTAGGGAAGGTTTCCACCGCGCTTCTTTCCACGGATTTGCAGGAAATAATTCTTTGCCTCGAAATCGAATCTGGACTGACCAGCCTTGTTTCCCAGGGAAGCAGTTTCTGGATTGTACATCCTCGGGCGGGCTTGTACGGTGTTCAGGGTCTGGAAACGATCATTGGGCCTCGCTATATCGGGGTATCCCCGGGGCAGGGCTCTTTTCAGCCCGAGTTCATAGGTTTGGAGGAAGCCCCGATTCAGGAAAACCCGGCCGGGGGGCTCGAAATCGTTCTTCAGGCCGACTTCCGCGGAAGTCTTCGACCCGGCGCACCCGTTCATTATCGGCAGGTGCCGATCGGATCGGTGGTATCTGTCGGGTTGGCCCCGGACTCGGTTTCCGTTGAGATAAGAGTCTGGATCGAACCCCGGTTTGTCGGCCTCATCAGAGAAAGCACCCGCTTCTGGAATGCCAGTGGCCTGGTACTGGATTTCGGACTGTTAAAGGGATTTTCATTTGATATGGAGTCGATTCAGACCTTGCTGGCAGGCGGAATCTGTCTGGCCACTCCAGACAATTCCGGAAACCCGGTCACACACGGTCATCGTTTCACTCTTTGTGCAAAACCTGAATTGGATTGGCTCGCCTGGCATCCGGCGCTTTGGTTGGGAGACAGCCTGCTGCCGGCGGGTGCAAGTTTGCCGGCGACTATTCGGATTCAGGCATCCTGGACGGATAAACGTCTTGGCGGATTGTGGCAGGAAGCACGTCTCCGGCGTGGGTGGGCTCTTCCGCTTCCCGGCGGACTTGTTTGTCCCGCCGATTTGTGCTCGATTCCCGGTGATCCTGGCAGGAAACCCGCTTTACAGGCGTTGGGGCGGAGCCTGAAGATTCCAACCACCCCGGTCTGGGCCTCGACGCAGCTGGCGATGCTTCCGGACGCTTCCCTGCCGAACCCATGGCCCATGAAAGGTCTGCGCCGACCGGCCTCTCCCGAGGACTGTTGCGCGGTCGGCGACCCGCTCATTCCTCCGATCCCATTGCAGGCAAACCGGCTGCGGCCGGCGCCGGATGGAACCTGGCTGGTCGACTCGGCCCTGGGACTTCCGGTGGCATGGCATGGCGCGGTAGTAATGTCTCGCGGCGATGGCAAAGTTCTGGGAATGCTTATCGCCAAGCCCGGGGAACCGGTACGGGTGGCCTTGTACGACGGACCCTGACGTCAGACATTTCGTCAGGTTCAATCTGTCAAGATGCCGGAGTTACGCTATCGCGTTTTATTTCCGCGATCGGAAAAGCAATACCCCCCCGACCGCGCCAAGCAGGGCCATCTGCGCTAGAATCCCGCTCCACGTTTTTGCCTGGTCTGAAATCGAGGGCTGCGCAGGATGGTTATGACCATCATCATGCTCGGCCGACAGATTTTTAACCCCTGAAAGGTCAGGTGGTCCACCCGATTCCTCGGTGGGAGGTCGTAGAAGTGAGGGGGGGCCGGGTTCCAAAGATTTTGCTGCGCTTCCATTCACCGACTTCGCGAAAGAGGCAACGCCCGGCTCTTTCAGCAGATCCTCAGGAAGCGCCGGAACGGGTTGTCCAGCCGCGAACCGGCGCAGATACTCGCCGAGAAGCCCTTCAGTGGACTTCAGCTCGAGTCCTGCGGCAAGCCAAGCCTGCAATGCCTCTTCTTTTCGGCCTTGCTCAACAAGAAAACGAGCGCGGATAACCTGATAGTTAACCGGGTTGAGCACATCCCGAAAAACTGCGGCCGATCCGACACGCCCGATCGAATCAAAGGCCCCATCAAGGTATCTGAGCGCGACCACCCTATTGTTTTCATGCCTCCGGTCATAACTATTAGCAAAGCCGTAACAATAGGCGATCGTCGCGAAAAGTTCGTGAACGCGTGGATGAAGAGGGTTCGCGAGTATTCCGGCCTGCAGGAGGCGGATTCCATCGGTGAATCTGTCAAGATACAAGGCAAGGTTCTCGCTCATGATCCCATAAGCATCGAAGTGGCGCGGGTTCAACCTGATCACCACCTCCAGGAGGGGCATGATCTCGGTGTTTGCCGCGTAACTTCCAGCCAGGAAAGCCCCGGGTTTGCGCCTGGATGGTCCAAAATGCATATACTCATCCACCCGGATCCAGAGGTAATCCGCCGCCAGATTCCGTATCTGCTCTGGAACGGCTTCAAGTGCCAGCTCACTGAATGATTCCACCTGATTTTCGAAAAAGTACAATCTCCAGAACTGGGCCTTGCCGCTCCATTGAATTGCGAAGGACAAAGTTAGCAGAAACGCAAGGACGAAAACCGGTCGGCAGAGCGTCGGATTTTTCGCGTCTGGGTTCACAGATCGCGCCTTCCCAATACCGTTCCGCCCGCGGCCAGGTAGAACAACGCCACCGCGGAGCTGTAAAGAGCCAAAAACAAAAGCGCGGGCAATGGTATCGGGATCTCATGTACAACCACGATTTTCATCTCGTAGAGCGAAAAATCCGGAATCACCAGGGCTATGGCTTCCCCGAAATAGCTCAGGAGGGCGACCCCCTTGCGGTCAGCCAGCATTCGGAAAATCTCGAGGGTGTGCCCGAGGACGTACAACAAGACGCTCAAGCTGATCACCACGATTTTCGTGGCGAATGTTGTCAGGAACAAAACAAGTGACACCAGAACGCATTGTTTGAGAAAGATAACGAACGCTCCGACTGGAACTTCCCAAAACCACGTTCCCTCATGCACTCTCATCATGACGGTCAAGAAGCCCCCCATAACGGCATGGAAGAAAGCCAAGGTCATCGCAACCCCGAGAAATCTTCCGATAAGGTAGACATGGCGGTTTCCGATTCGGGTCAACACGAAATAGATCGAACGCCGCTCGATGTCGGGAATGATCTGGTCAAGTGACAGGAACAGAACGATCAACAGCCCGAACCCGGACATGATGTTCAGGCCCAGGTCTTTTACGACTTTGACCTGAAAGCCCACGTCATAAACATCGAGCATCCACGTTGAAACCATCAAGGGGAGAACCAAGCAAAGGGTTCCCAGCAAAAGACGGCTTCGCACAGCCTCCAAGAAGCCATACCAACCTATCCAGGCGATCGGGAAGAGAATTTTTCTCACGTGCAAGCACCTCGGCAACAGAGCTCGCCAATAGCTAGTTTCTCAATAATAACCATGGCTGCCCCAAAAAGATCGCAGGTAAAAAAAGGTAGTGGTAACGCACTAACTGATGGCGATTTGTCATTGCGAGGAACGCCGGCAACGAAGCAATCTGAATCAGGAAGATCGCTTCGCTTCGCTCGCAATGACAGCGTTTGTCAACCCGAACGAATGTGAGGAATCTCGCTTTATGTTGAGAATCAGCTAATGCCCCTTCTTTTTGAGCAGATACGATTTGGGAATATCTGTTGGTTGTTTAAGAGCCCAAACTTCGAAAAAACAAAGAACCCCCGGAAGTGCCTTGAAGCAATTCCGGAGGGGTTTCCGTTGCTATGTCAGAAGGTCACGCCGTGAAAAATCCTCAGCGGCCGCCCAGCCATTGAAGATGCAGGAACTCGCGGCTATGGTTAGGATCAGCCCACCCAGGAGCGAACTGATTGCCCGCAGGCCCCATCCAGCCCCACCAAGCGCCGGAGACAGTATTATCGTTCCAGTTGTAGCCGAAAGCGAAGCACGTGGTTGCCCGTCCTATACGCTGGGGAACCCAGTCTGTCCATCCAC
>MNYA01000109.1 GCA_001872985.1 bacterium CG2_30_54_10
CATAAAGCGAGATTCCTCACATCCGTTCGGAATGACAAACGATGCTGTCATTTCGACCGAAGGGAGAAATCTCTTGCGCCAGGAATCATTGAGTTTCCCCGAATTATTGAGTAGATACAACCCCGACATCCTTCAAAGGCACAAACCTCCGTTCTTGTCATGCGTTCGGTGAGCGTGTATGCTGTGGGTGTGTAGTCTTAAACAAAATTCGGGGGAGAATATGGCCAAAGAATTGAACGAGAGCTGCTTCAAACAAGAAGTCCTTGAAAGTTCGGGTTCAGTGATGGTGGATTTTTGGGCTCCCTGGTGTGGTCCCTGCCGGATCATGGGCCCAATCGTAGAGAACCTTTCGAAAAAATACGACGGCAAGGTCAAGATCGCAAAGGTCAATGTTGACGAAAACCAGAACCTCGCAGGTGAGTTCAACGTCATGTCCATTCCAAGCATACTGTTTTTCAAGGATGGAAAAGTCGTTCACACCCATCTTGGAGCGACCACCGAAGTCGACCTCGAAGCCCAGTTAAAACAACATCTTCTGTGAGTAATACGGATTCCGGTAAATTTCTGCGTAGGGAGCGTAGGGCGAATCAGGCTCGCAGAGCCGTAATCCGCCGCCCAGGGAACGAAGGGATTTACCATTATCCGTATAATACCAATCCCATTTGTTTCGTCCGTGCAACGTTTCTGTAGGGGCGGGTTTCAAACCCGGCCCTACGAAACGTGGGTTACGCATGGACTTTTTGTGAATGGCATAACTTCTCAATGAAGGGAGGGCACGCGCCCCCCTTCGCCTCGCGAAGTTAATACGTGAGGCTCGTCCCCTGCGATAGGGCGCTTTGATTCCTCCGGTTCGCTCTTGTGTCCTCCGCGGACTATTGAGGTGGCACTACTGTGGGTCAGGTATTTTCTCGTTTATTGAAGAGCGCCCCGACCGGCGCCTTTCATCATTTTTGGAGTTTGTACATGCAGGATGTGTGATATCATTGGTGTCATTCCCGACGGGAGGTAGCACATGGCTGTTTTTATCAATCAGGGCGCGATCGATGCCATCATCCGAACCGAACATCACGATCCCTTTCAGGTTCTTGGAATGCATCAGACCGAATTGAATGGCAAGAAATTTCTGGTGGCGAGGGCTTTCCTCCCAGATACGGTCTGCACACAGATTGTCGACATAAAAACCGGCCAGCGCTTTCCGATGGCCAGGCTTGATGAGGCAGGATTTTTCGAGGGAATGATCCCTGGGCGGACAGATCCATTCCCTTATCGGCTCGGGGTGGAATATGCAAATGGCACAACCTCCGAATTTTTCGATTCCTACTCCTTCATGCCTACATTCGGGGAAATCGATGCTCACCTTTTCAATGAAGGAAACCATCAGAGAATCTACGAGAAACTCGGCGCGCACCTCCAGGTGATGCGGTATTTCGATATCTCAATCGGCGGAATCGGCTTCACAGTCTGGGCGCCTAATGCCCGGAGGGTCAGCGTCATAGGGGATTTCAACACATGGGATGGCCGGCGCCACGTCATGCGTTCCCTCGGAAGCTCCGGAGTCTGGGAGATCTTCGTTCCCGGGCTCAGTACCGGTCAGAATTACAAGTTCGAGGTCAAGCTCAAAAATGGAGCACTGATCGAAAAATGCGATCCCGCCGCCCTCTACGCCGAGGTGCGCCCCAAAACCGCCAGCCGGATCTACGATATCGCCGGCTATGAGTGGGGAGATGGAGATTGGATACGAGCCCGAGCCGCCAAAAATTGGCGCAAAGAGCCGATGTCGGTCTATGAGTGCCACCTGGGCTCATTCATGAGGGTATTGGAGGAAGGCAACCGTTTTTTGACCTACCGCGAACTGGCTCCGAAACTTGCCGATTATCTCACGGCGACCGGATACACTCATGTCGAGTTGATGCCCGTGACCGAGCATCCTCTTGACATTTCCTGGGGATATCAGGTTACGGGATATTTCGCGCCGACGAGCCGGTTCGGCAATCCGAAAGATTTCATGTATCTGGTCGATTACCTGCACAAACACGGGATCGGGGTCATCCTGGACTGGGTTCCCGCCCACTTTCCCAAGGATGCCCACGGCCTTGCCCGGTTCGACGGCACCGCCCTGTTCGAACATTCCGATCCGCGCCTGGGTGAACACAAGGACTGGGCGACCCTGATTTTCAACTTCGGTCGCAATGAGGTTAAAAATTTCCTTATCAGCAGCGCCCTTTTCTGGCTCGACAAATATCACATCGACGGTTTCCGGGTCGACGCGGTTGCATCAATGCTCTACCTCGATTATTCGAGGCGCCCGGGCGAATGGATACCCAACAAGAATGGTGGCCACGAGAATCTCGAGGCCATTGAGTTTCTCAAGTATTTCAACAGCATCGTCTATGAAAAATTTCCCGGCATCGTGACGATCGCGGAAGAATCCACCGCATTTCCGGGGGTTAGCAAACCCTGCTTCCTGAACGGGCTCGGGTTTGGGTTCAAATGGAACATGGGCTGGATGCACGATACCCTGGAGTATTTTTCCAAGGATCCGATCCATCGAAAGTACCATCACAAAGATCTGACCTTTCCCCTCGTTTACGCTTTCACAGAGAACTTCATCTCACCCCTGTCGCATGACGAGGTCGTCCATGGCAAGGGTTCGATGATCAACAAGATGCCGGGCGATTTCCGGCAGAAGTTCGCGAATCTTCGCCTGCTCTACGCTTACATGTGGACGATGCCTGGAAAGAAGCTCTTATTCATGGGGTCCGATTTCGGACAATGGAATGAATGGAATTGCAACCAAAGCCTCGATTGGCATCTACTCGGCTTTCACTCCCACGAGGGCCTTCACCAGCTCGTGACACACTTGAACTGGCTCTACCGCAGCGAACCCTCACTTTTCCAAAGGGATCACGAAGGCGAAGGGTTCGAGTGGATCGACCTCAGAGATAGCGATTCCAGCATAGTCAGTTGGATCCGTCGAGCTGATAATCACGATGACTTGACGGTTTTCATTGGAAATTTCACTCCGATATCTCGTAGTCTTTATCGGATGGGCGTTCCCAGGCCGGGTTATTACCGCGAGATCCTCAATACTGATTCAGAGACTTATTTCGGCTCCAACATCGGGAATTATGGCGGAGCATGGGCGGAACCGCTTCCATGGCAGAACCAGCCCTACTCGATCCAGATCGAGCTTCCGCCGCTTGGATTACTTGGATTCAAGCCGTCGTAGGTTCTCTTGTTTTAAAATGCCACCCTTCTTATCGCCCGCTGTTCGGGAATCCATTCGCGAATTCGGCTTGCGATGCTGTCAGGGTCGAGGCCGAAAATTGCCCTTAGTTCGGCAGGCTTTCCCTGCGGAATGAAACTGTCGGGAAGTCCGATGCGAAGGACTTTTGGGGTGTAACCCATCTCGTTGGCCATCTCGAGCAAAGCAGCTCCGAAGCCTCCCGCGAGTACCCCTTCCTCAATCGTAACGATGGGCATGTTTCTTTTGAGGGTACGTTCGAGCAAGGTTCTGTCGAGGGGTTTCACGAAACGGGGGTTGACCACCTGAGCCCGAATTCCATGGAAAGCGAGGTCTTGAGCAGCCTTCAGAGCTGGGTAGAGCATGCTCCCGAGACCCCAGATCGAGAGGTCGTTTCCGTCGAGACAAATCTCCCCGCGTCCTACCGCGAAAGAATACCTGGTTGCATCGGTGGAGACCCCAACTCCGGCCCCGCGAGGAAACCGGATGGCAACAGGGCGATCGAGGGTTCCAGCGAAGAAGACCATCTCGCGCAACTCTTCTTCATTTTTGGGAGCCATGACGACCATATTCGGAACCGCACGCAGGAAGGCGATATCGAAAACCCCGTGATGCGTCGGCCCGTCCTCTCCGACCAACCCGGCGCGATCGAGGCAGAAAACCACCGGAAGCTTGGTGAGAGCCACATCGTGTATGATCTGATCGTACGCCCTTTGAAGGAAGGTCGAATAAATCGCGACAACGGGGCGGAGCCCCCCTTTGGCCATTCCAGCGGCGAGAGCAACCGCATGAGGCTCAGCGATTCCAACATCGAAAAAACGATTCGGGAACTCGGCGGCGAAAGCGTTCAGCCCAGTTCCTTCCTTCATGGCGGCAGTTACAGCCACAACACGACTGTCACGGCGGCCAAGCTCCAAAATAGCCTGTCCGAATACAGAGGTGTATGACGGGGGCTCGTTTTTTATCTTTATCTTGCCGGTGGTGATCTCGAATGGACCGACTCCATGGAAAAGCGGCAAATGCTCTTTTGCAGGGCGGTAGCCGCGCCCTTTCTCCGTCAAGACATGTATCAGAACGGGGCCCTTTCGGTCCCGGGCATAGGTCAGTGTTCGCTCCATAAGCTCGAAGTCATAACCGGAAATCGGGCCGAGGTATTTGAATCCGAACTCTTCGAAGAGCATTCCCGGAGTGAGCAGGTATTTCAAGGTTCCTTCAAGGCGCAACAAAAGGTTGAACAACCGGGAACCGATTCCAGGAATCTGCTTTACCACGAATTCGAGATATTCCTTCGGGGTGAAGAAAGACGGCTCGAGCCGAAGTTTGTGCAAGTAATGCGACATCGCGCCGACATTCGGCGAGATCGACATCTCATTGTCATTCAGGATGACGATCAGTTCAGACCGTTTCTGCCCTGCATGGTTGAGCGCTTCGAAGGCCATTCCGCCCGTCATTGCACCGTCACCGATGACGGCCACAACCTTGTTTCCCAGATTGAAATGGTCTCGGGCGAGCGCCAAGCCGAGGGCCGCGGAAATCGATGTCGAGCTGTGGCCGGTATCGAAAGCATCGTGCGGGCTTTCGTCAGCTTTAGGAAAGCCCGAAATCCCGCCCAGAGTGCGGATTGAAGGGAACTGTTCATTGCGCCCGGTTACAATTTTGTGAACGTAACACTGATGACCGACATCAAAAATGATACGATCCCTGGGGGAGTCAAAAACTCTGTGGATGGCCAAAGTAAGCTCGACAATTCCGAGATTGCTCGCCAAGTGCCCCCCGTTGCGGGAAACCACCTGGATTATCCGTTCACGGATCTCCTGGCTGAGCTGGATCAACTCCCGCCTTGAAAGTATTCTCAGGTCGGCAGGGGCATGAATTTTTTCAAGCAGCATGGAATCGGTTTTCTTTGCCCGTACAGTCTAATTGGCCAAGCTTCAATGTAAGAAGTGATTCTACCACAAATTGGTATCTTCTCAAAATTCTGGGGGAATTGTCATTTCGACCGAAGGGAGAAATCTCTTGCGCCAGGAATCATTGAGTATCCCCAAATTATTGAGTAGATACGAAAACTTTTTCACTGAAATCAATTGGATGGCTGAAGAACCTTGGGCCGTTTCATCGGCATGGGGGACTCGCTCGAGCCGTTGCTCACGGCGAGAGCGCGGAAGATTTCCGCCCCGGGTGCGGGTTTCCTTTCCTGGATCGATGTATTGACCCGAAGCAGACCTTTCTTGAGCTCAAAACCGCGATCGTATTCAAACCCCTGTAGAAGACCATCGTAGAAGAACCCCTTCACGTCGCAACCTTGAACGAGGGCGGCCCGGGTTTGTCGGACATGCGCTGATAAGAAGGCGCCGCGCTTCTGTCCATCAGCGTCGGCGATTCCGACCAGAACGTAAAACGGGACCGGATATTTTTTGACCGATAGCAAAACGGATGTCAGGCCCTCGGGGAAGATGACCTGCTGTTCGTCATCCACCACGACGCCCTGGGGAACGATCTTCTCGGTAAAAAGGGCTTTCAACGGGTTGAACTTTACCTCTTCGAGACCCTGATAAGAGACCACTACGAAATCAGCGCGTCGGTGGTCGTAGTTGGTTGGCGGAAGCTGTGGAGGCTGTTCGGAAGCGCCTTTCCCTTTCTCTTTCGGGTTCGGGTTCGGGCTTTGGACTGAGGTTCCAGGGTTTGCTTCAAAAAGGTCCCCTTTCATGACCCCATCCAGGAAAGACAGGTGCGCAGCCATGTCGCGGGATCTGGCGAGATTCAGATCGAACGGGTTGGAAGGACGATTCGGGCGAACCCACTTCATTCCGACGATAAGGCCGACCAGGCTTGGAGCCTTTCCTTCACCGGCGGAAACAGAATCGGAGCTCTTGATTGCCTGCCATGCGCCGCGATGCATTGCCATGAGATTTATTGCAGCGAGAGTGTAACCCTTGATGTCGCATTTTCCGGGCGGGTAAAGTCCGTCTTTGAACGCTTTGCTCGCAAAACCCATGGGATCTCTCAGCGTAACCCAGGTGTCGACAAGGTCGCCGAATGTCTTGCCGCATTCGGCCGCGTAGTTTTGAAAATCAGTAATAACGCAAGGCATCATGAGCCCGCCATAGGCGGCAACCCATTGGGGAAGCGTGCGATCCCAAAGAATCACGATCGGCTCGATTCCGAGCTTTCGCAGACCTTCAAGGCGTGAGCGATAGCTTTTGACCGCAGCCGCATCGAACTGACCTTTCGCCGGTTGGAGACGGCTCCATTCAAGGGAAATCAGGGCGGCGTTCTGGCCGAGCTTTTTCATCCAAGCCTGGTCCTCGGGATACAATTCCCAGTGGTTGCAGGCCGGGCCGCTGACGCTCCCGTCGGCAATTTTTCCGGCCTGGCTTTCCCAAAGGGTCCAGTCGTCGACATGATTGCCTTCAGTCGAGTGCGCGGAAACGAGGGTTCCCCATAAGAAGCCGCCAGGAAAGGCTTCAGAAGCCGGGCCTCCGGCGAAAGCCGCGCTGGAAAAAGCGATAAGAGCCAGTACGAGGTATCCGTATCGGCGGAACATACTCTTTTTCTCCTTCCGATGGATTCTGCACTCAATTGTATCAATGGAAAGGAGCGATGTCAAAGTCGCCTCGAAAACTCGATTCAGCGTAAGTGTTTAGCCTGCTGAAGTGAATACCTCGAACCCTCGCTCAAACAGACACTTTGGAAAATTTACATGCCAATTATAGAGAAGTGGGCGTA
>MNYA01000042.1 GCA_001872985.1 bacterium CG2_30_54_10
CCTCCAACCTGCCGCGCAGTCTCAGACCCAAATCCAAACCCAGACTCAAACCCAGACTCAAACCCAGACTCAGACCCAGGCCCAGACTCAGGAACAGACCCAGGAACAGAAGCAAACTCAGGCTCAGACGCAAACTCAGTTTCAGCCCCAGACGCAGCTCAACCCCGCCAACCGCCCATCGGGCGGCCTTCCACAAAGTAGTTTGGTGTCGCCGATTTCCGCTCCTTCCGGAACGGAGCTCCCGACCGGAAAAAATCTGGAAGGCCAAAAGGCCATTGAGGGAAAAGATTCGGTCAAGGAGATCGCCCGCCAGACCCTATTCCAAGACGCCATCGAAGGCCTTAGGCGCAAATACGCACAAAATGCCGGCCACGAATCTTCAGAACCTTCCACGGGGTTGATTACAGAATAGGTTTCAAAGTATCTTCTGAAAAAGGGGGTACACGCCCCATTTTCGCTGACTTAAGGTATCTGCTCAAAAAGAAGGGGTATTAGCTGGTTCTCAACGTAAAGCGAGATTCTCACATTCGTTCGGAATGACAAACGATGCTGTCATTTCGACCGGAGGGAGAAAACCGTATCATCTCAATAATTCGCGGAAACTTCGAACGTGCCTGAATGCGTCATTCCCGCCTTCGCGGGAATGACGGAAGGCTACCCCCCTTTATTGAGAAGATACAGAAAACCGGTGTCAATCAGATCTCTCACATTCGTTCGAGATGACAATATATCGCTAAGTTAGCGCACATGGGCACACCCCCCCTCTTTTTTGAGAAGATGTGATTCCCTGTTAAGGATTGAAAATGGCGCGGCCCTTCAGCGGTGGATGGATTGCAATCGCTCTGTTGGTAATTCTCCCCGCATTCGGTGCGAGCTGGTTCTGGGTTGCATCCTTTCGCGATGTACAAGAACGGTTTGACGCCGAGACGGTCAGAAACATGGAGGACGTTCTCAACCGCGTTCTTCACAATTCCCACCCCCCCATGATGGCCCGAGACATACTGGACCGGGCCATCCGGCTGATCCACCGCGGAGTGAGTCCCGACAGGGCTCTTCGCGATGCCCAGAGCCGTTTAAAGAATGCCTGCAATCTTCTGCTTTTCGACCCGGCGGGAAACCCGATCCCGATCCGAGGGAAGCCCGTTGCCAAGGTTTCCGCCAACAAACGGCTTTTCGAGGCCATCGGAAAAATGCGCCGGGGAAAAGCCCTGACTACGAGCATGGAAAAGAAGCTATCGGAGCAGCTCCTCGGTGATCAATCAGGGATCATAGTCCTCGCCGGAAGCCACGGAAACTTCCGTCGTTTCGGAAACCAGGGACTCTACTCCCACGGCGCTCGATGGACGATCAAAGATTTTCGAAAGGGCGCAAAAGCAAACTCCGGAAAGGTGAGGTTCCACCTTCTCGCCCTCCTCAATTCCCGATATTTCAAGACTCTCGACATTACCCGCGACTCAGTTCGAAAAGCGGCCGCGCTCTGCCGCAGATTTTTCCGGCTGGCTCTCGTCGGAAACTCAGGGTCGAAATCATTCCATCGCCTTCCGATGGACCTCCGTCGCGGAATCAGCCTCCTCCCGGGTGAGCAAGGGGTTTTGAAGACCGAGCGCTATCAGGCGGTGGTCAGATTCGCAGACGCAGGGTGGCGAGTCGTGGCATGGCGCCCTCGAACCCCAACCCACCAACCGCAACGAGACTTTGGACAACTTTTCATCTTCCTGCTGGCCGGCCTCTTAAGCGGTTTCATCGCCTCCATCCTGGTTTTCCACAGGCCGGAGTCGATTTCCCTCCGATGGCTCGTTCCGGGGCTTCTGCTCGGGGTCACGATCCCGATCCTGCTTTTTTTCGCCTTGGCCATGGAAGAACATCGCCGACGCCTTCTCGATAAGGATATCTACCAAAGTCACCGCACGATCGAAGCGCAACTCAGACAAATCGACCAGAACTTTCTTCTGTTCACTCAAAAGATCGCCACCCGCCACCGGCAAGATCTGGAGCGGTTCTGTGCCACCCACGATCCGGCCGCCCTGCGCGGATTCTCTCCAGATAGCGGTATGAAAAGCCTTTATAGCGCATATCTGTTCGACGAAAAGGCCGGCATTACGCGCATCCTCACGGCCGCGCCCCAAAACGCCATTCAAGACAGAAAACTCGCGGAAGAAGTAGTCAAAAAGCTTATCGGGCTGGTGTTTGGGAAACTGGTTTTCTCCAACTTCGAAGACCCTTACTTTGCCCATTACATAGTGAACCTCGGATGGTTCGTCGAAAATAAGCTCCTCAACTCGACCAGATTCCAGTTGCTCGATATTCGCACGGATCCGACTCGACCGGATGGCCTGGCCGGAATCTTTCTTACCCATTCACGCGAGCCTCTCGTCCGCGGGTATTTCCGTCAAATATTCGAAAACAGATCGGAAAGGGAAGATCTCTTGCTCGCAATCGTTTCCTATGAGGAAGGAAATCTCGTCCGTTCCCTGCCACGCACATTCCTTGATTGGCCCGATGGCGCACGCATCAGCGAGATGGTCTTGCGACAGGGGCAGACCATGGATTCCGTGATGAACTCCCCTAGCGGCCGACCTTTGCTGGTCACCTGCCTTCAGGGCCGGAATCTGAGCGGATATCTTCTGGTCGGCGCCGTTCCTTTTTCCCGAGTTGCGCAAGCCGCCGCCGGCGTTAAAACATGGACCATCGCCACCCTTGCTCTTGGAATCGCTTTGGCGCTGCTTTCCGGTTATTTTCTGGTGAACCCCATCCTGAGCCGACTCGAGGAAATTCGGGAAGGAATCGATCAGATCGTCGCCCATCGGTCCGAAGTCAAGATTGCCTGCCCGGCCGGCGATGAGTTTGGCGAGCTTGCAAGAGGGATCGAACAGGCCGCGATAACTCTCGAGGAGGTGTATTCCTCTTTGCCGGTTCAAGAGATTCTGGTGAAATGCGACCCGCTCAATGGTCCTGAATTCAGGTTTGCCGGGGGCTTCGATCCAGGAACCGACCCTGGCGGAGATTACCTGGACGGCTTCCTGGTGAGTAACGACCGCTATCTTCTTGCCGTGGGCGATGTCCTGGGCGTCGGATGGCAGACCACGATGCTGGTGGCTTCCATGCGGATGGCCGTCCGCTTGCAATTGCAGAGGCACCCCGAACTTTCCGTGTCCGAACTTGCGGATCTTTTAAAAACCCACTATTTGGGCATCCGAAGCGTTGTCAAGCACATGGCAGTTTTTGTCGGCCTGCTTGATATTAGAAAACAAAACCTGGAATGGGTCGGCGCGGGAATTTGCCCGCCGATGCTTGTCCGAAACGGTACGATTACATATCTTTCAATCGGGAATCCCCCGTTGGGAGCTGCCGTAAACAGGCCCCTCAAGACTTTTTCCGAGGTCATTCGTCCAGGGGACCGTCTCGTTCTTTACACCGATGGTTGGATCAAAACACAAAATGAACAAGGAGTCCAATTCGGATTTGACCGGTTTTCCGATCTGGCCTTGCGTGTCGAACATGAAGACCCCGCGGTGATGATCGCCGCATTTCGGACAGGCGTGACCGCAGCGGGTTTTACTAAATCGGTAGGCGACGACCGCTCTGTTCTGTGTTTGACCCGGGCAGGCTCATCCCCTCTTTCCACGGTCGGGGAAAGCCTCATTGACAGCCCTTCTGGTGATAACCGGGAGCCGCTTAAAATAGGCACGCCAAAATGAGAAAGTTCTTTTTAGGAACACTTTTTCTGCTGATTATCTGGCTTCCTCTGGAGGCGATTTTTCTAACCGGGCTCGGGCAGGCACAGGACGCCTTTCTCGAGGCTGCCTCGGCAATTCGACAACGGGAACTGTCAGCCCGGATGATGAAGTTTCGCAAACTTCTTCAACCAGAGGAGATTCTGACCATCCGGCTTCGAGAAATTTGTCAGGCTTCATTTGTCGCGTCAGGTCCCAAGGCCTGGGAAGAACGTGTTTTGGAAGGGTTTTCCGATTTTCCTTCAGGATCCTTGAACCTCTTCGTTACCGATGGCAAATCGCTTTTCCCTTCGTTTCCAGGTTTTGACCCGGCGACCCTTTCCGCTTTTCTGGCAACATGCACGGTGAAGGCAGATTCGATTTCATCAACTAAGGAAATGTTGGCCTGCATACAGCGCCTACGGAAGGATTTTGATTATATGGGAAACGAGAGGTTCTCGGTATTCCAGTGGATCCAGTTGCCTCTTCCGCCCGGCATTCCCAACCGGATCCTCGATCGAGCCTGGCATGACGACACGGTCTTCTTTGGTTACAACACGCACAGGAATTCCTGGGCCGCCTTTGGCCATGCCGGACGTTTTGAAGGATGGCGTTATCTGCTCGTCTTTCACAGACAATATCTCCCGGAACAGTTTTTGTTCGATCTTTCATTGCGTGAAGCCCGGAAACGCGGATTAGATGTTTCTATTTACAAGGCGGATTCCCGATCGGCGGAGAAGGTTGCCACGACCGGGGCTACGGGCGAAGCGGCGAGCGGAGCCAGGATAGGGAGCGCTTCGGGGTCGCGATTGATTTCCGGTCTCCTGAAACGGAATGGCCGGATGTTGACTCTGTCTGATTTCGACGAAAAGTTCGGTTTTTTGGAAGTTCGAGGTGAGCTTCCTCTCTCGCTTTGGACCGTATGGTGCTTGGCTCTCCTTGCAAATGGAGCCTTCAGCCTCGTCGGAATAATCGTCCTGTTCGGCTCCATTGCCAACAAAGGAGAACTGCGAGTTTCAGTTACAAGGCGGATATCCCTTGGTTTGCTGGCTGGAACCGGCTTCCCCTTCCTGATGGCCCTGGTTGTGGGCCACGGAATGCTTGGGACGAAAGCATTTCGCGACATTCAAACCCACCTGGTCGACATGGAAAAAGAGATGCGCGGCGTCGAGGAGGATTTTAACAGGTATCTGGATATTATTTCCCGCGATTATCGTGCGCTGGACAAGCATTTTCGGGTTCCGTTTGAAAGCCGGACCGGGATTCCACCGGCGGAGCGGATTTGCGCATCGCATGAGGCCGACGTCCTTTTTGTGATCGATCCGGACGGAAAGAGGCTTCTCACGAGAGGACCCTATACGTGGCAGGTCTACCATCTGGCGATGCTTCCTGCCAAGGATCGATCCGATTTCCTTTTGGAGCGGATCCCCCGCGGCGCCTTCTTTCTCGAACACGAGCTTAGGCTCCTTACCCTCAACGCTTCGATTCCCATTCATGAGCGTGATCTGGAGGCCAGAAAGATTCTTTTTAATGCAGGCCGGAATGCCCGCCAGCTTTTCAATTCTCAGATGTTCTCGATCATTTCCCGGATGGTCTGCCAAGGCTTCGATCGAGGCTCCGCAATCACTACCCGGGATGTCGAAGAATCGAAATCGGGGCTCCTTCTCAATCTCTTCCTCCAGGGGCGCGAGGTCGAGGTTCTCAATGAAACTATTTCGCGTCTCGGAACCCTGTCCACCTTCAAGATGTCCGGATACGAGGGCCTTTCATTTGTCGACGTGGCAAAGGATTCCAAAGGGAAAGCCGGGCTCGTAATTCTCATCTTCCATCGTCTGGCCAGTGTTTGCGATCAGTTTTTGCGGGCGCGGTTCCGCCATCCTTCAGGCAAGAAGATCTTCGATTTGGGGGCATTGTCAATCGAACCGTTAAAATTGGATTTCGGCCCGTTATTGCCCCCCGTTGTAACCGATCTAATGAGAACCGCAATCCAGGATACGGAAAAACCGGTAAGCTTTCTTCTCGATTCAGAACCCTCCGGATACAATTTGATTCTCGCCAAGCGCAGCGCTCGACTGCCTTCTCATATCCTTTTCATCAAAGTTCCGTTCAGTCGGCTTTCAGATGGAAGCCTCAAATTATCCCGATGGCTGGGAAGCGGTATGCTTCTGCTCTTCCTTCTTGTCGCCGGAGTGGGATTGGCTTTGCGTAGGGTGTTCCTCAAACCATTGTACAACCTGAAAAAATGCGTCAATGTGATGGCGCGACCGGAGTCGGAAGCGATCCGTGCAGCCCCCGCGCTTGGGGAAATGGGAATCCTTGCCGATCTTTTCAACCAGACCCTTGACGGACTCCGACAAATGAACATCGCCCGCGCGGTTCAGGAAAATCTACTTCCTTCCGGTGGTCTTCGTGCCGGACAATTCGTCATCAAGGGGCACTCGGTCATGATGAGCCAGGTCGGCGGGGATTATTACGATCTTTTGCCCGTCGGCCCAGAACGTGTTCTGGTGGTGGTCGGAGACGTGGCCGGGCACGGTCTTCCCGCGGCAATCGTCATGGCGATGCTGAAATCAGGGTTGACCGTTCTTTCGAAAGAGCCGCTCGGGGTGGATGAAATCGCAAGGGAACTCAACGAAATCCTTCTCAGACTTCTGGCCCGCGCAAGGATGATGACCTGCTTCCTCGGCTGCCTGAACCCGATCACGGGCGCATTTTCTTTTACCAACGCCGGGCACAATTACCCGCTTCTGCTTCCTTCATCTGGAGAAAGCAGATATCTCAAGCAGACGAACCTCCCGTTGGGTTCCCTGAAGAACCGTTCCTACAAAAAGGATGAGGTGGTGCTGAACCCTGGAGATACTCTGATCATCTGCACCGACGGGATTCTGGAAGCCCTGGATCCTTTACAAAAGATGCTCGGATACGAAGGTTTCAGGCAGTGGTTTGCCGCGGGTTTTCCATCGGACCCTGAGGAACTGATCGAGCTGGTGATGGAGGGAGTTGAACGCTTTACGGACGGAGCGCCTCCCCAGGATGATCTTACTCTTCTGGTTGTCTGCAGGCGCCGGAACACCGCAGTCAGAAATCAGGAGGCGGGAACCCCAAGTTAACTTACCGCCCTTCGGTGCGAACTTCCAGCGCACCTGAAAAATACAATTTTCGAATGAGTTTAGCGGTCTGAAGTCAAAAAGCCTCAAACGCAGATCGGATCAACGTTACGCCCACTTCTCGATAATTGGCATGTAAATTTTCCAAAGTGTCTGTTTGAGCGAGGGTTCGAGGTATTCACTTCAGCAGGCTAAACACTTACGATAATTTTTTATGCGCTCCTCTTGA
>MNYA01000184.1 GCA_001872985.1 bacterium CG2_30_54_10
TTACTTTCTTTCCTTCCCCTCCAGATCTGCGTTAATCCGCGTTTATCTGCGGCAAAAAAATCCTTTCCTTTTTTCTATTCTTTCGTTTCCCCAGCTTTCTTCGTCTTTCTTATTTCAAACCGCTAAACTCTTACTGATTTTTGTTTGATTTACTGGCGACAGTCCGCTATGATGACGGCAATGAACCCCAGACCGTTGCTGATAGTCTCATCGAGCCTTGTCGCGGATTCCCTGTGCCGCCCCCCGTTCAATCTCGATCCGGAAGCCTTCCTTCTGACACGACTCGAGTCGCTCAAATGGCTCGGGTTCGCACGTTTCAGCGCGATAATTCTGCATGAGCCTCCTACGGAGCTGCTTGCCAAACTTGCGCTGGGGCTTCGTGACAATTCCGACCTGGAAGCCCTCTGGAGCCTTTTCAAAGACCCCTTGGGGCCGCAAGTAAGGGCCATGAGCCTGGCTCCGGCCGCCCCACCCAGACCCTGGATCGACCTCGGACTCGAACCGATCCTTCCGAGCGAACTGGCTTCTCTCGCCGACTCGATTCCGACCCCGGGAACCGGCCCCGTCTCAGCTCAACCACGAAATGCGCTCACAGCAGACGACATCAGGGAACTTTACCAAAAGGGTATTAAAACCATTCCTTCCGACCGTCCCCTCACCGATTGGGCCCGCGAAATCGCTGCCTCCCTTGGAATGGCCTCCGATTCATCTGAATCGTCGTTCATCCTCTGGGCCGTAAAAGCTGTCACCCGCAAAGATCTTCAGTCACAAGGAGAAAAATTTTTCCGCGCCGCGCAAGCGCTTCCCTCCCTACTGTTTGTCCTTTCCCCGCCCCACATCCCAATCTTTCAGGAATTTTTCCCTTCCTTGAAATCACGGGTTGTCTCCGCGAATGCCCATTGGGCCAGTCATGGCGCATTCACGGGTGAGGTCTCAATCGGTATGTTGGCTGACCTGGGGTGCCGGGGGGCGATCCTTTCGAACCGGCCACCACACAACAGCCCTGACCATCAGAGTGAAATTTCCAAGCAGGCTCATGTCCATGGACTTAACATTTTTTCAATTTGTGATATAATGGCCCGGCGATCGGGGAGTCCCAAACCCGACCGCGCGTTTATACCGCTGTGCAGAATTGGTGAAAGCCGGTCTGGGGCTGTGCTTGTAAATGACCAGGAATTGGAGCAGATACTCATGCAGAAAGGAAGACGTTGATGATAGACGAAAAAAAGGTCAAGCAGATTGTTGCGGAAGTCCTCAAGCAGATCGACCTCCAGGACCGGGTAAGGCCTGGCCAGGCGCCGGTAGGGGTGAGCGGTCGTCATATCCATCTTTCCCAGGCCGACCTTGAAGGTCTTTTTGGGCCCGGTTACAAGCTGAAAGTAATGAAGGAACTTTCTCAACCAGGCCAGTTTGCCGCGGAAGATTGCGTGATGCTGGTCGGTCGCAAGGGGGTCATCGAGAAATGCCGGATTCTTGGCCCCGTCAGGAAGTCCACGCAGATTGAAATTTCGGTGACCGACACCTTCGCGCTTGGCGTTCCGATTGTTGTCCGGGATTCCGGCGATACCAAGGGGACATCGGGTCTTGTGGTAGTCGGGCCCAAGGGCACAGTTACCTTGAAAGAGGGTGTTATCATCGCATCGCGTCATGTACATATGCATCCGCGCGACGCAGATAAGTTCGGTCTGAAGGATCTGGACCGCATCAGCGTCAAGACCTCGGGTCCCAGATCCATTATTTTCAATAATGTTCTGATACGGGTTAGCGACCAGTTTGCCCTTGATTTCCACATCGACAACGACGAAGCTAACGCCGCGAATATCAAGACCGGTGACCAGGTGGAACTCATTGGTTAACAAGAAAACTACTCAAAATTTCGACGAAAATCCAAAGGAGAAATTCATGCAAGAGGCCCTCGGAATGATCGAGACAAAAGGATTGACCGCTATGATTGAAGCATCAGATGCGATGGTGAAAGCCGCCAACGTCCGCCTTGTTGGCTGGGAAAAAATCGGATCCGGTTTTGTCACCGCCTTCGTACGAGGCGATGTTGCCGCCGTCAAAGCCGCCACCGATGCCGGCGCAGCCGCGGCAAAGAAGATCGGCGAACTCGTTTGCGTCCATGTGATCCCCAGGCCGCATTCGAACCTCGACGAGATTCTGCCTATTCGCGAGCTGACCAACAACAAAAAGTAAATCTCCGGTCAGAAACCGCATGAAACTCGGCCGCGTTTGCGGAACCGTCGTTTACACCCGTAAAGACGAGCGCCTGGCTGGCCTGAAGCTCCTGATCGTCGAGGAACTGACGATCGAGTCGAAGCCTACCGGGGCGTTTGTGGTTGCCGTCGATGCCGTAGGCGCGGGCGCCGCGGAAACCGTGTTGCTGGTGGCCGGAAGCTCGGCCCGTCTCACCGAGCGGACCCTCAACAAGCCTGTCGATGCAGCAATCGCCGCAATTGTTGACGAAGTGGTACTGGATCGGGATCGGGATCGGGGCCGGTGCGGGCAGTGAGATCGAGCAAGCGCGAGACAGCAAAAAAAAATTATCACAAAGATTCATGGCTAGCCCCGGAGGTCACCAGGGCGAACGCGGATTAGACGAATGAAAATCAAGAAAAAAACGCGGAGAGAAAATATGTCAAGATGCTACAGCATCTTTATACCTTCATACCTCTGAAACCGGGGGGCGCACATGTCTGTTTCCAAAGATGAAATCAATGTCATCGTTCAGGAGGTTCTCAAGGCCATCGAGACCTCCGGAGGGCTTCCCTCGGCGGCCTCTTCCGTCGGCAGGATTTCCCAAAAGGGTGTATTCGAGAACCTCGATGACGCTATCAAGGCCGCAGGCCAGGCACAGAAAAAACTTGTCGAGCTTCCGCTGAAAACCCGGGGCGAGATCATTGCAAATATGCGACGGCGAGCCGCGGAGAACGTTGAAGAAATTTCCCGCCTCGGCCATGAGGAAACCGGTTACGGACGCATTGCCGACAAGATCCAGAAAAACATGCTGGCCATCACCAAAACCCCCGGGATCGAAGACCTCCAACCGGTTGCGTACTCCGGAGACCACGGCTTGACCATCGTGGAGCAGGCCCCTTATGGGGTTATCGGTGCGATAACCCCCTCGACCAATCCTTCAGAGACCGTCATTTGTAACTCAATCGGGATGATCGCCGCCGGCAATGCCGTTGTTTTCGGCCCGCATCCCTCGGCGGCACAAGTCTGCCTGTTGGCAATCTCTGTCCTGAACGATGCGGTGGTCGAAGCCGGTGGCCCTGAGAACCTCATGGTGAGCGTTTCCAAGCCGTCGATCCAGACCGCGCAGGCGCTCATGGCACACCCGGATATCCGGCTTCTCGTTGTTACCGGCGGCCCCGCTGTCGTGGCCGCAGCCGCGAAGTCCGGCAAGAAATTCATCGCCGCCGGCCCGGGCAATCCACCAGCAGTCGTCGACGAGACCGCCGATCTGAAGAAGGCTGCACGCGACATCATTTCCGGCGCAACTCTGGATAACAACATCCTTTGCATCGCGGAAAAAGAGATCATCGTGGTCGAATCCGTCGCCGACGAGCTGAAACGGCACCTTTGCAACAGCGGTGCCTACGAGGCATCCGCCCGCGAGATACTACAGCTCGAAAAGTTGGTCATCGATCCAAGAACCCACGGTCCCAACCGGAGTTTCATCGGGAAAAACGCATCCGTAATTCTCGACGCCATCGGAGTCAAAGTCTCGGATGAAGTGCGAATGGTGCTCTGCGAGGTCGGTCCCGATCACCCGTTCGTGGTTGAAGAGATGATGATGCCAGTGGTTCCACTTGTACGGGTACGGGATGTTCATACGGCCGTCGATTTTGCAGTCAAGATCGAGCATGGGTGCCGCCACACGGCGATAATGCACAGCAAAAATCTTGACAACCTCCACCTGATGGCGACCCGGTGCAATTGCTCTATTTTTGTGAAAAACGGTCCGAGCTACGCCGGCCTGGGCCTTGGCGGGGAAGGCTTCACCACATTCACTATCGCCTCTCCGACCGGGGAGGGCCTCACAAGCGCAAGAACTTTTACCCGGCAACGCAGGTGTGTTCTGGTCGATTACTTCAGGATCGTCTGATTCACCGGCAAGCATGAACGGTAACCTTTTAAAGAGAGGGGGCACGCGCACTCTCTTTCCCGACACGCGGAGCCGGGGCGACGGCCGGTCGCCACTACTGGCCTGCTGCCCCGTGGTCGGGCGCCTTGCGTCCTCCGTTCTGCTTTCGTAATTTTTCTCAGCAAATGAGATGATAACATGAACCAACCGAATGAATTTCCAATCTCTGAACTTGGAATCATCGGATGCGGCGGTGCGGGTTTTCCGACCCATGTCAAGCTTGCGGCCCGGGGGCTCGATTACCTGATTGTTAACGGGGCCGAGTGCGAGCCTTTGCTTCACAAGGACAAAGAGCTTCTCGAGCATTTGACCGACCAATTTTTCGCCGGTTTGCGCTGTGCTATCGAGGTGACCCAGGCGAAAATCGGGTTCATCGCAGTAAAAGAAAAATACCCTGCCCTGCTGAAGCACCTTGAAAAGGCGATTGCTGACCGCTCCTCGGCTGAAGTCATGGGTGAGCGTTTCGGGAATCCGCGTTTACAGCTTTTGCCACTCGGTGACTTTTACCCCGCCGGCGATGAATACGAGCTTGTGTATGAAGCGTCCAAGCGGTTGATGCCGCATGGCGGAATCCCGCTCAACGTTGGGTGCGTCGTGGTGAACGTGGAGACAATCCTTCTTCTTGGCGGCGGGAAGCCGATGACAAGCAAATTTCTGACCATCACGGGAAAGGTTCCGCACCCCTTAACGGTCGAAGTCCCGATCGGGATCGCCGTCCGAGAGGCGATGGCTCTCACGGGGATCCGCGATTTGACCGGTCTGACCGTGATCGACGGCGGTCCAATGATGGGGAAGATCATCACTGACATCGACGCCGAGGTTGTAAAGAAAACCTGCGGGGGCTTGATAGCCCTTCCCAACGAGCATCCTTTGATCGTGAAGATGACCCGTCCAAATGAGGGTAACCGGAGAGTTGCCCGCTCGGCATGCGATCAATGCACTGATTGCACCGAGTTGTGTCCCCGGTTTCTTTTGGGCTACCCCATCAAACCGCACAAGGCGATGCGGGCGGCGCAGTTTGCTCCGTTCAACGACCAGAACTACTCTGTCGAGTCGGTTTTCTGCTGTGAGTGCGGTCTATGCTCGTTGTTCGCCTGCCCTGAAGATCTTCCTCCTCGCGAAATGGCGGTCATGGCGAAGAAATACCATCTGGGCCGCGGGGTCAAGCTTACCGATTGGAAGAATGCGCCAACAATCCATCCGATGCGAAGTGCTCGAAGGGTCAGCATCGATCGTCTATTGAAGAAAATCGGGCTCCTGGACTACGATCGGAAGGCACCTTTGACGAATATCGAGATCCGGTTTGAAAAAGTGAAGTTGCCGTTGAAAATGCACATCGGAGCCCCTTCGATACCGATTGTCAAGGCTGGTGACCGGGTTCAGGTTGGGCAAAAGATAGGCGAAATTCCAGAAAAGAAACTGGGAGCGGCCTTGCATGCATCGATTAGCGGCCGTGTAGCCGAAGTTTCCGGCGACGCCATCACCATCGTGAGGGAGTGACCATCGAATGATGAATATTTCAAACAATGCGGTTGGCCTGATTGAACTGTCAAGCATTGCCACTGGTTTCCTCACGACTGACACGATGCTCAAAACTGCCAGCGTTGAGTTGTTACTTTCCAGAACCGTCTGCCCCGGGAAGTTCATCTGCCTTGTCTGGGGGGATGTCGCGGCTGTTGAAGAGAGCGTGAATGCGGGAGTCCGAGTCGGCCAGGGGTATCTGGTGAACGATCTTATCATTCCGAATCTGCATCCTCAAATTTATCCGGCGATGACCGCGACGAACACTCTTCCCCGGATCGGGGCGCTGGGAGTGGTTGAGACATTCGACATCGTTTCAACCATTCTCGCAGCCGATGCCTCTGCGAAAGCAGCGGAAGTCGATCTTTGTGAGATCCGGTTGGCAATGGCCATCGGCGGAAAAGCATTCTATTCGATGACCGGCGACGTCGCTGCGGTCGAAGCCGGAGTTGCCGCTGGACTGACGATCTTGTTGGGCCGGGGTCAGGTGGTGAACTCGGTGGTCATTCCCCGACCGCGCGAGGAGCTGTTCCGGGAGTTTATCTGATGCCGCGGATAGTCATCGGTGCCGATCACGGCGGTTACGCACTTAAGGAAGAACTGAAGAAACATCTTCTTGGCCAGGGCTTGGTTGTCGAGGACATCGGCACTCATTCGACTGAGCCGGTCGATTACCCCGATATTGCATTTCTTGTCGCAATGGTTGTGGTCAGAAACGAGCACACGCTCGGGATTATCATCGACGGGGCGGGAGCCGGTTCCTGCATGGCAGCCAATAAGGTACACGGAGTGCGGGCTGCCTGCTGCAACGATCTCTACACGGCGCGAAACAGTCGTGAGCATAATCACGCGAATATTCTCACTCTAGGAAGCATGGTAATTGGCACGGGCCTGATGAAGCAGATCGTAGATCTTTGGCTGACCACGCTGCCCGCTCCCGGGCGTCATGCAGCTCGGGTTGCCAAGATTGTCGCGATCGAAAAAAACTCGTGCGTCGCCGCAGATGAACGCAGATTTGGATCGGATGAAGAAAGAGAAAACCAAGAGTTTTTGGCCGCAGACGAACGCAGATGAACGCAGATTTGGACCGGATGAAGAAAGAGAAAACCAAGAGTTTTTGGCCGCAGATGAACGCAGATGAACGCAGATTTGGATCGGATGAAGAAAGAGAAAACCAAGAGTTTTTGGCCGCAGATGAACGCAGATTTGGATCGGATGAAGAAAGAGAAAACCAAGAGTTTTTGGCCGCAGACGAACGCAGATGAACGCAGATTTGGACCGGATGAAGAAAGAGAAAACCAAGAGTTTTT
>MNYA01000219.1 GCA_001872985.1 bacterium CG2_30_54_10
CTAGAACTCAGAAGGCAAAACTCAGAAGGCAAAACGCAGAGGGCAAAACGCAGAGGGCAGAACGCAGAGTTGTGACCTTCGCGCAATATGGCGGCCTAAAGTGGCAGCGGCTTCCAGCCGCTGCAGCGGAGGCTCTCAAGCCTCCGCCACTTTTCGGGCATTCCAACACAGCCTGACCTCTTAACGACTTTAACATGTTTCGGTAATGGCGAATCGATGACTGATGGAGTTTGTCATGGGGGGAGGCAGCGCCGACGAAGCAATCTGGTTCAGCGTGATTGCTTCGCTTCGCTCGCAATGACATGAACCTATCAGTCAGGATTCCCCACCACCACATGTTTCAAAGGTCACACCCAAACGCAGAGGGCACTGAACCTGCAGCTTCCCCAGGTTTGGGTTCCATACATGCCTCTGGCCGGCGTCAACTGATGTCGCCCAGGTAGACCGGTTGACTTGGTTTTACCTCATAGGGTTCGAGAATCTCGGAAAGGATTTTTCGGGTAGATTCGTATCTTCGCCCAGTTCCGGGATCGGAATCCATTCGATTCCGACCTGCCAAGTATCTGGCTCCGTGGCGGGAAGGGGTGAGGCGCCATTCAAGAGCCTGCAAATGAACTTGTGGGCGGTCGGTAGGTGGGCTATCATGCAGCATGTTCACCGTACGTCTTCGGAAGGCGTTTTCATGCTTTATTCCCAAGACCCTCTTCGGGCGGATGTTCTGGTCGATCCTTCTGCTCTCGCTGTTGGTGCTTCTTTTCACGGGGGGATGGTTCTATCACCGTTCGTTTCAAATGATGGATGCCGAGGCGGAAACGCGCTTATTGGCGGGTGTGAAGCTGCTCGCGCACGATCTTATGGACCTTCGTGACAGGGAAGACCTTGCAGCCTGCAATCGTCTTCTGATCCGCCGGTTCGGGGCGGGGCAGACTCTTGGTTGGATACAAAACGTTTATTGGTTGGATCTGCGCGAGGCGAAAAGCGTTTTCCTGGCATCATTCTCCGTCGAGTCGGATTCGCGCTCGTCACTGCTGGCCCCGACGCTCGAGGATGTGGAAGATCTGATCGATGATGGTATCAACCGACTTGATATGGGCCGGTCGGTATTTCCCGACCCATTTGCACAGACCGAGGGTCGAAGATTCAAGATCGTTCTTTTTCCGCTCCTGGACAGGGAAGGTTTCCTGGAAAGCGTGGTCGGGTTGGAGGCTGACATGGAATACCTCGACCTGTCGATCTCCATCAGGCAGACAGCATCGCGTGCGGTGGTTTTCGCCGTTCCCTTATGCGTGATCGTCTCTTTGCTTTGGGCCAGAAGCTTCCCTCAGCGAATCCGGGAACTCCTTGAAGACCTCGATCGCGTGGCACGTCAAGAACCGGTTCCGACAGCCGATCTGGGAATCCGGGAACTGGATTTCCTTCGCCGTGGTCTTGCCGATCTGGGTGGACGAATCGAGCAGCGGAATCGCCACATTCAGGATGTCCATGAAGAAAAGCTTCAAGAGTTGTCGTTGCTGGGCGGGGCCATCGCTCACGAGATTCGCAACCCTCTTTCCGCGATGGAGCTTCATCTTGGGTTGGTGAAACGTCAACTCGGCCCGGAGTCCGCCGCGAACGATTCGATCGCTGAGATCCAGGAACAAATGATTGCGCTGAAAAAGTTGGTTGAGCGCTTCCTGATTTTCTCACGAAGGGTGACCCCTGAGCGGGAATGTTTTTCCTTGAAAACGCTGTGCTTTCACGCTCTTGAAACAATTGCAAAAGCCGGCCATGCGATCGAAACGAAGCAGGAGATTTTGGATGATCTGGTTGTTTTTGTCGATGGGACGATGTTCGGGCAGGTTCTGGAAAACATCTTGAACAACGCTGTTTCGGCACGCCCCAAAGGGCTCGTCATAGAAATCAAAGCCGAAAGGTCGGCCGGAATGGTTCGAGTGAGTCTTTCCGATAATGGGCCGGGAGTCGCTCCTGGCTTGGAATCTCGCCTTTTCACACCATTCGTGACTGGCAGATCCGACGGGTTCGGAATAGGCCTTGCCCTTTCGCGAAAACTGATAGAGGCACATAATGGCCTTCTTCGCTATCAGCACGCACCCAATGGCGGAGCCTGTTTCATAATTGAAATACCGGAGAAGGTATGAATATCCTGGTCGTTGACGACAACACTTCATTGGCCCGGGGTCTATCGACATACCTTAAGCAGGTAGGCCACATCCCCTTCCTTGCAACAACGGTCTCCGAAGCCGGGGATCTGTTGGCCAAACAGAATTTCGATCTCATCATTACCGATCTCAAGCTTCCTGACGGAGAGGGTCTCGAGGTCATACGAGCTGCCCGAAACTCGGTCAATCCTCCTGAGGTGATTCTGATGACCGCTTTCGGCTCGGTGGAAAGCGCGGTCGAGGCAATGAAACTGGGGGCCATGGATTATCTCACCAAGCCTGTTCCGCTTGAAGAATTCGCTTTCCGGATTGACCGGGTTGTCAAGTTGAGACAGACCTCGCAACGGGCGGAAACGCTCCAACGGGCACGAGATCTCCTTCTCGAATCGGCCGGCCTTGCCTCACCAATCGACGAGATCGTCGGCAACTCGCCCGAGATCGCGCACGTAAAGGAACTGATCCGGAAAGTCGCGGGTTTTCCCTCAACGGTTCTTTTGACCGGCGAAACAGGTACCGGCAAGGAGATGGCTGCCCACGCCATTCATGCGCTGTCGCCATGGGCGGATGGTCCCTTCGTCCGGGTCAACTGCGCCTCGATTCCGGACACTCTTTTCGAATCGGAACTGTTTGGGCATGAGAGAGGGGCCTTTACCGATGCCCGGGAACGCCGTATCGGTCGTTTCGAGTCTGCCCGCGGTGGAACTCTTTTTCTTGACGAGGTCGGGGAAGTCCCCTTGAGCATGCAGGCGAAACTCCTTAGGGCACTGCAGGAAAAGGAGATTGTGCGCGTCGGGGGAAACGTTCCGATACAGGTCGAGACCCGCATCGTTGCAGCGACCAACCGGAATCTCGATCGGATGACGGCCGGCGGCCAGTTTCGTTCTGACCTGTTGTATCGGCTTGCGGTAGTGGCGATTTCGCTTCCACCCTTGCGTTCCCGGCGTGGCGATCTTCCGGCTCTTGCGGAGCACATTTTGCAAAGGTATCGGCTTGAATTTGGCCGGCCAGACCTTCGGTTCGACCCGGAATCAGTGGAACAGCTCCAAAAACTTCCCTGGCCCGGGAACATCCGTGAATTAAAAAATGTCATCGAGCGGGCCGTCGTCATGTCCGAGGGTGATGTTCTATCCGGTGAGCTCTTTCAATCGGGGTCTTCCCATGCAAAAGGACCCCAAGCGCCAGTGAATTTGGCCCCCGACACCGTCGCGATTCTGCCAGGAACTCTGACCGGGAACCCGGCGCGAAGTCTGGCAGAAAATCTGGCAGAAAGTCTGACCGGGAATCCGGTGGGATGTCCGACCGAAAGCTTGACCGAAAGCTTGACCAAAAGCTTGACCGAAAGCCCGACCGAAAGTTTGACCGAAAGCCCGACCGAAAGCCCGATCGGAAGTCTGACCGAAGCTCTGGAACACCTTGAGCGAAGCATGATTGAACGGGCGTTCCAACAGGCCGGTGGGGTCAAGGCACGGGCTGCGGAAGCCCTTCAGATCTCCCGCACCAATCTCATCTACCGAATGAAAAAGCTTGGCCTGATGGATTCCGGTGACGGCCACAATTCAAACGAAAAGGACTGAACCCACACTTAAACAGTCCCCTATATGCGCTAACTTAGGGATATATTGTCATCTCGAACGAATGTGAGAGATCTGGTTGATACCGGGCGTGGTTACCAAGATCAGCTAAACTCCATCCCTTTGATGTCATTGCGAGCGAAGCGAAGCAATCTCCGACATCACGAGATTGCTTCGGCGCAATGCGCTTCGCAATGGCAATCTCTTTATCGCGGGTCCGACGAGCATTTAGCATGTTTTGTTGGCCGCGATACCGGATTTCTCCCTTCGGTCGAAATGACAGCATCTTTTGTCATTTCGAACGAATGTGGCCCAATCCCAACATTCCAACTACCAGCCACAAAATAACCGGGTAATCAGCCACCAGAGCGAAGATATTGATACACCGTTTCTCGTCTGATGTTAAAATCTCGAGCGAGTTGGGCTTTTGTCACACCAGCCTGAACCTGCTGACGTAAGTTTTCCACCTGTTTGTCTTCCAGAGCCTTTTTCCTTCCTTTATAGGCCCCGCACTTCTTGGCAAGAGCGATACCCTCTCTTTGCCGCTCTCGAAGGAGTGCCCGCTCAAATTCTGAAAAAGCACCCATGATTGAAAGCATGAGGTTGGCCATTGGCGAATCTTCGCCGGTGAAAGACAAATGCTCCTTTACAAATTCAATGCGAATGCCGCGTTTGGTCAAGTTTTGAACGAGACGCCGCAGATCATCAAGATTACGCGCCAGGCGATTCATGCTATGAACGATCACGGTATCCCCTTCCCGAACAATGACAGCTTACAAGGGTTTTCTCCAAAAATGCGCACATCTTTAGCTGCGTCAAAATTTCTTCTTTTTCATTTTCTTGCTTTCCCGGCGCTTTTGTATTATACAGCAGTGGCTAACCAACCGATCGGTCTATTGAGGAGGGTATCATGTCAATGAAAGTTGGTCAAACAACAAGGGATCGTCTGATCGATGCTTCCTACCAATTGGCCCGCCGCCAAGGGTTCAATCGCACCTCCGTGAGCGAGGTGATGAAAGCGGCTGGGGTTACGAAGGGGTCGTTCTTTTTTCACTTCCCCTCCAAGGAAAGCCTTGGTCTGGTTGTCCTGAAGCGGGATCGGGAGGAGTTTTTGACCATGATCGATGCGAGTCTGGCCGCAGCCACACCTCTTCAAGGGATCGAGCGCTTTTTCGCGAAAGCGTTGAAGAAGCATCGCGAAACAGGATTCATCGGAGGCTGTTTGTGGGGAAACACCGCCCTGGAGATGTGCGATTCAAACAGTTCTTTTACTGAGATCGTGGTCGGTGTATTCAAGGAGTGGACCGCGAAGATGTCCAAGGCGATCCGAGCCGGGCAGGCGTGCGGGCAGATCCGCCGGGATCTGCCTCCGGAAGTCCTGGCACAAATGATAGTGGCGTCCATCGAAGGCGGCATCATGCTTTCCCGTCTTGCGAAGAAGGCTGGTCCACTCAAAGGCTGCCTGAAAATGCTTATGACGCTGCTCCAACCAATTGCGATGGGAAGATCCCCGGGTGAACAATGGATGCCGGAATCCAAGCAGAGAAGCATTCCTCATCGGCAGGAAAAGTCGGAATAGTTTTCCGTTTCGGCTTGCCATTTTTGCCATTGTTTTGATTCTCATTGAAAATATGACCTTTCTTACCGTTTCCGATCGCCTTCTCATCTCAATTTTGAAAGATCAGATTGCCCATTACAACCAGAGCACGGGAACTTAACTGATCAACATTTTGTCGCAAAACATGGCGAAGACGGAAAACCGCGAGAGGAGCATAGTCTTCCTTCAAAATCTCTGAGACAACGTCAAATTGCCCAGCGGCGGTTTTGTTTGTGCTTTGGAAGACAGCGGTAAGGTGGTCGCCTACCCAGGTATGGGAATGAAACCGGGGCAGGGAATGTCGATGTCCATGGCGTCCGGGAGTTTTGACGGTCTCGAGGGAAAGGCCGGGAGAACGTTCCCATAGGTCTATTCTGATTCAACACAAGATGACCTGATTTTGCAATCATGTCCCAGACGATTCCGAATCCCCGAAGTTTTTTCTTTGACGATCGCTTCCCAATCAGCCCTTCATTTGCGCTGCCTCACCAACTGAAGCCGGCGACGCAACGACCATTCTCGTGGTAGGCTTTCCCAATGAGCGATGGTTTTCCGACGGTTGATGATTCCCTTCTTCGAAAGTGGCTCCGCTGGCTTGTGACAAGCGTCGTCTTTTTCGGGTTTCCCGTTCTGATCGTCGCGTTTTCCATGGATCGTTTATGGCGGCAGGAGGAACGCATCGATCAGGAAGAAGGGTTCAGATCGCTTGACAGAACGATCCTCGCGCTGAGAAGGCACGAGCGGACGGAAGGCTATCTCGCTGAATTGGTCAAGAGCCTTGGGCGAAGATCCACGCATTCATCGAATCCGCTTGCGACATTGCAGGATGGGATTTCCCAGCTCGAGGGGCGGTTTCCCGGCGTTTTTAGATTTATTGTCGTTGACGCCGAGGGTAACCCCATCGAAGGAGTCTGCCGTGGAAACCCCCCAAGGTCAGTCGCTCAGCGTTTGAGCCGATTTCTTCGAGGTTCCGCCGATGAGGGGAACTGGAAAGTTATTAAACGGTTCATCGGTTCGCTGGCCAAACCAGAACCAATCCAGCTGCGAGAAGCCGAATTTCAGGAAGTTTCGTATGGGAACAAGTACCGCTGGTTCTTTGCCCACTGCGAACCCCGATTTTCGTTGTTCGTTCATGCCACGCACTCCAGCAATTGGCCATATCTTGCGGTTTCGGACAGAGCCAGGATCCTGCAAAAACGGGTCGATGGGAAAAGGATCGGAAATGCGAGCGGAGCAGCTTCGGCAAAGTCAGAAGCGGGGGAGGCGCCTAAGGAGGCCGCGGGGAATACGCCCGCGAAAGCGACTGCAAAGTCGGAGACTTGGACTGGGACAGAGAACGGGACTGAGGCGGGGAAAAAGGTCGTGGGAGGCACAGGTGTAGGGCCAGTTTCAGTGCCAGCGCCAGTGTCAGTTTC
>MNYA01000130.1 GCA_001872985.1 bacterium CG2_30_54_10
ACTCTTCCCCCCACTTATTGAGATGATACAAAAATACAACATGAACAAGCTGGTCTGCTTCGAGGAAACGCATGATGTCCGGGCCACAATAGCAAGGGAAAAGAAAATCAAGAAATGGCCTCGAGAGAAGAAGAACAACCTGGTTGCCGCCGTCAATCCCGAATGGAAGGATGTGAATGATAGGTGGGTTTGGATCTCTCCCTTCGGTCGAGATGACAACTAATCGTTGCTGATGGCGGCCAATTCAGGGGATCAACGTTTTCCCGCATGACCTTTTTGGGGGATGCACCCAAGTGAATTCGCGTGTCTCACTCCCTGCGGTCGGGCGCTTTGCGCGATCCGGTCAGCTTTCGTGTTTTCTCCAGTTATTGAGGTGGTACAAAAAAATATCGTTTTCAAGGAAGTTTATAAAGAATTCTTCAAATTTTGCCGATTGAAGTCTCACCTGGGGAATTTCCGTGTCCGAGCGATTCCAGGCACTCCAAAAAGGAGCCAATATCATGAAGCGGGGCTTTTCACTAATCGAGCTGCTGGTCGTCATTGCTATCATCGCCATCCTGGTGGGCATCGCCGCGCCCTACTACTCTGATTACATCAAAGAATCGAAATACAGCAAGGCGAAAGCTGACCTCGATATTCTCAGGCAAGCGGTTATCCTCTACAACTCCCGGGAAGATCTGCCCTACCAAGGCTCCCTGTCATCGGATACCAGACCCGTGTTCCCGGCCATTTCCACCTTGGGCGATAATGATTTCCAGGGCCTCCAAGGCCAGTACCTCTCAGTAATTCCACTCGACCCCTGGAGCAAAACCTACAAACTCGACCCCTATGGCGGATTTGTCTACAGCGATGGCCCAAACTCCCTTGACCACAAGGACGACCTGCGCGAGTATTACATCAAGGAACTTGCCCTGCGAAAAATCGAGTGGGAAGACACAAACGATGATCGCATGATGAACGCTGGCGACCTGCTTTACCTCGCGTTCAACAAAGCCCTGTTCATTCTTCCGGGCGAGATGGAGGGGTCTGATTTCGACGTCTATGAGAACGACATCGCCATCGACGCGTCATCCGCAACATTCGATATCTCCTTGGATATAGCAAACAACCCGGGGTACCTCGACGAAACCACTGCCACTCGGTCCACCTTGATCTGCAAGGTCGGCGGATCGGGATCGAAGCTACCCAAAATCGGTGTCCATTCCATCGCACTGAAAGACGAAATTCGCATCCTCCAGAGGTTCAAGGAAGTCAGAGTGAATCGCGAATCAAACGCCAGAGAGCTTAAGACCCAATATTCAGATCCCATCCGATACGCAATCCGAACGGCTCCGATCAAAATCACACCCAAAGGCTGAAGTTACCATCAGAGCTTCTCAAAAACCTCGTGTGCTGCGCCGATTGTCTGGGCGATGTCTTCATCATCGTGGGCGATCGAAACGAAAGCCGCCTCGAACTGTGAAGGCGGAAGATAGATTCCCTTTTCGAGCATTCCTTTGAAAAACCGTGAAAATACCCTGGTGTCGCAAGTCTTGGCGGTCTTGAAATCGATCACCGTCTCCTTGGTGAAAAACACCGTAAACATCGATCCAAAACGGTTTATGCTAGCGGGAACCCGGTATTTCTTCAATCCGTCTTCAATGCCGGCGACGATCCGGTCGGTGATCTTAAGCAGCCGCGGGTAGAACTCAGCATTTCCCTTGATCTTGCGGAGGGTAGCCAGACCAGCGGCTACTGCAAGCGGGTTTCCAGAGAGGGTTCCGGCTTGGTAGACCTTTCCTTCAGGCGCAATGTGCGACATGATTTTGGCCTTTCCGCCATAAACCGCCAGAGGCATTCCACCGCCGACAATCTTCCCGAGGCAGATCAAATCGGGCGTTACCCTTTCGATTTGGCCCGCTCCGCCAAAGGCAGCGCGGAAGCCGGTCATCACCTCATCAAAGATCAACAGGGAACCCGCTTCGCGGGTTATCTTTCGTATATCAGCAAGATAGCCCTTCAAGGGGGGCACCACCCCGATATTCCCGCATACAGGCTCGATGATAACGGCGGCGATCTTCGGACCATTGGTTTCAAAGACCTTTTCGAGAGCCTTGGTATCATTGAATGGAACCACCATCGTTCCTGATGCGATCTGTTCAGGAATCCCCGGGCAACCTGGGATTCCGAGCGTCGCCACCCCAGAACCCGCCGAAACCAGGAGTGAATCGCCATGCCCGTGGTAACAGCCGTCACATTTCACTATCAGAGGTCTTCCTGTATAACCCCGAGCCAGCCTGACAGCCGACATCGCGGCCTCCGTTCCGCTGCTGACGAGTCTCATCTTCTCCATGGTCGGGAATGCATCTTGGATGGCCTCAGCTAGTTCCGTCTCACCGAGGGTCGGAGCTCCGAACGAGGTTCCATTGGCGGCCGCCGCCGTGATTGCATTGACCACGTCAGGATCGGAGTGGCCGAGAATCATCGGGCCCCAGGATCCGACATAATCGATGAATGATCTGCCTTCAATATCAGTCACCCGGCACCCGGAAGCTTTGGCAATGAAAAGTGGATCGCCACCGACGGCAGCGAAAGCCCGTACCGGGCTATTCACCCCGCCTGGAAAAACCCGTGAAGAAGCTTCAATTGCCTGCCGATTGGTTGTCATCTGGATTCCTCCTCGGTAAAATAACGCATGGATGTCTTTTTCAACTCGCGTACTGTCCGGAAAATCTGGTGAGGCTTGATTCCGGTGAGCTCCGTGAGCTCACTCATGATTTTCAGAAGGTTCTCTTCATCGCAGCCATGGATCATGGTAAAGACATTTCCAAGCCAGCCGGGAGGGCAATCCCTGTCGTAGCAATGTGAAATCTCCGAACGGGCTGACATGGATTTGCAGACTTCTTCCACCCGCTCTTCAGGAACGACCCAGGTTACCATAGCGTTGGCTTTGTGCCCGGCCTTTTCAGGACGGATGGCTACGCCGATTCGCCTGATGATCCCGTTGTTCTGAAACTTGCGGATTATCTCGAGAACTTCATCCTCGGACAACCCCAGTTCCAGGGCGATACGCTTGAACGGGCGTGCTTCGAGCTTGAAGTCATTCTGTAGCTCCCTGAGAAGTTTTCGTTCTTTATCTGAGATCTCGATCATGCATTCCCTCCTGGTATCGGACCTAGTCAAGGTCTACTTTCACCTTGAACAACCGCCTGGACGGAAAAACTTTTATCTCCGGAATTCCGGTCTTGGTGCGGATTTCCTGGAGAATGCAATCCCGTCGCTCTTTTCCGCGGGCAATAAGCGTAAACCAAAGGTTCGGAGAACCGTCCCGCAGATAGTTATGCGTTATTTCGGAAAACCCGCTCACAACGGCTGCGACCTCATCGACACGCTCTAGTGGAACATCCATTGCTACGAGGGCCCCCATGTAACCGAGCTTGCGGCTGTCGAAAAACGGCCCCACATGCCTGATAGTCCCGTTCTGAACCATCCGGGCGATTCTGGAAATGACCCCCATTTCATCTATCCAAAGCTTGTCGCCGATAACACGATACGGCTCGGGCGACAACGGAAAGGAATCCTGCAACATCCGGATGATCTCGCGATCTTTTTCGTCCATTTGACTTGTCCTTTCCTGGGCGGCGGAAACGCCCCAGGATTGCCTGTGAGCCTGCCTTACGAGCAGCCGATAGGGAACACGCCGACTTGCAGCCGTGGAAACCGCCCGAATGACACTATACTACTTTTTCTTTTTTGGGGAAGCATGGTAATTGCAGTTCGGATCGTCCTTCAGGTAATCCCCGGTCACGGCCAGGGATCGCGCCCGGCAGCCTCCGCAAATGCGCTTGTAGGCGCACGCACCACACCCATCCTTCAACTGCTCGGAATCCCGAAGAGACTTGAAAACCTCAGCCTCACGATAGATAACATCGAACGCAGTCTTCCGAACATTTCCGACGCTCATATCGAAATACCCGCAAGGCTTGACTTCGCCCATGCTGCTGACGAAGGCAAAGCCATCGCCCGCCATGCAGCTTTTTCCTCCTTGAGTGTTCTTCAAACCCATTTCCGCCTTGATCCGTGCGTACTGCGGAGCGCAGGTCACCTTCAGGGGAAGCCCTGCTGTTTGCTCGATTCCGGCGGTCCATTTCAGAACCTTCTCGATCTCCAGCTCTGTAAGTGGGGCGGTTCGTTGGGGGGCCGTAGCCCGACCCGTCGGAACTATAAAGAAAAGATGCCAGGCAACTGCGCCCAGTTCCAGAACTCTCTTTCTGATAAGGTCCAGGGTTTCAAAATTGCCCCGCATGACTGTAGTGTTGATCTGAAAGCCGACCCCGGCCTCGCGCAACCGTGCGAATGCTTCCCGTGCGGCGGCCATGCTTCCGGGAAGCCCCGTAAAGGCGTCCTGGCCTTCGTCATCATGGAAATGGATACTGAAACTAAACCGTTTCACTCCGGCTTTTTCAAGGCCGGCAATTCGCTCTTTGGTAAGCATCCGGCCATCATTCGTCGCGACGACAACAGTATGGCCCACCTCAGTGCCGGCAGCGGCGAGATCTTCAATATCATCGCGGATGAGGGGTTCGCCACCGCTCAGGATGATAATGCTCGGGCCGACCTTGCCAGCCTCAGCGAGAAGTTTTTTCCCTTCATCGGTTGTCAACTCGCCATCGGGCCGGGTTGGGCATGCGTTTGCCCGGCAATGCGGGCAGGCAAGGGTGCAAGCTTGGGTCGTCTCCCAGGCGAGAAGCTGGAGCCTTCTACCGCCACCAGTGAGCTGTCCGCCAGGGTGACCACCAGGGTGACCGCCAGGGTGACCACCAGGATGACCGCCAGGATGACCGCCAGGGAGCCTGCCGCCCGGACGATCGCCTGGGTGACCCTCTGGGTGATTATCCGGGCTGTTGCTTGAGGGACTGTCTGTGCCGCTGCCCGCATGGATGCCTGAGTCGCTGTCTGGGTGACCGGCCAGGTGGTTGTCAGGGTGGCCACCAGGATGACCGGCCAACTGCCAGTCTGGGTGACTCACGCGATCTCCTTCAGCCATACGGCTGCTTCGCGGGCAAAATAGGTGATGATCCAATCCGCTCCGGCCCGATGCAAGGAAATCAGGCTTTCGAGCACTGCCGCCTTTTCATCGATCCAGCCTTTTTCAGCGGCCGCCTTGATCATCGAGAACTCCCCCGAAACCTGATAAGCCGAGATTGGGCAGGGGAATTCCTTTCTTGCGGCGGCGATGATGTCGAGGTAGGCGATTCCGGGTTTGACCATCAGAACATCGGCGCCTTCATCAAAATCGAGGCGAAGCTCTTGAAGCGCTTCACGGGCATTGGCCGGATCCATTTGGTAGCCCCTCCGATCTCCTGCCTGGGGAGCGGAATGGGCCGCTTCGCGGAATGGGCCATAGAAGGAAGACGCGAATTTGGCCGAATAAGCCATTATCGGAGTGCGGCTGAACCCATTTTCATCCAGGAATCGGCGGATGAAACCGATTCGGCCGTCCATCATGTCGGAAGGAGCGACCATGTCGGCACCAGCCTGAACATGTGCCAGAGCCATCTTTGCAAGAATGGGCAACGTCTCGTCGTTCAGTATATGGCCCTCTCCGTCGAGAAGGCCGCAATGTCCGTGGTCGGTATAAGCGCACAAGCAGACATCGGTGATCAGGTATGCCGTCGGACAAACTTTCCTGATGTGCCGCAACGCCCGGGGGACAACTCCATCGGAATCCCAGGAAGGGCTTCCTTGGGAGTCCTTTTTCACCGGAAGCCCGAAAAGCAGGAAGGCAGGTATCCCTACTTCCATGGCCTCACGGATAGGGCGTTCGACCATTCCAATCGGCCATTGGAAATTTCCCGGCATGGCTTTTATCGGATTGGGCGAGGACAACTCCTCGCTTACAAACAGTGGAAGGATCAGCTGTCGCGCGGCAAGAACGGTTTCCCGAGCCATCATTCGGGTCCGGGGATCTTCGCGCAACCGCCTCGGGCGATGTGTAGGAAAACCCATTGTTCGACCTCCAGGAATACCCTCAGAATTGCAAGCAGTCTATCACAAACCGGCTTCTCCGACAAGACGTTCCCCGAATGGAAAATGCAAACGCACTTCACTTTATGGCTCTTTGGTCGGGGCAGGAATGCTCCTTCTTAAAAGGCATTCCAAGTTAAAATGCGTTTGCCTAAGCCGAACGGGGAACCTGACGAAAAGTCTGAAAAAGTTGATTTTAACGTTAATTTCGGATATATTTTAGTTGGAAGTGTACAATCCACGGAGGGAAAATTATGAAGACGGAGCTTTTGCGATCGTTCAGCTTCGGGACTGTCAACTTCGATCAGGCCAAAGCCGCTTCGCAGAAAGCACAGGAAGCCAACCGGGCTTCGGAATCCATCAACAAAGCGGGTGGAATCGAGAAAGCCCGTATGAGCCAGGTTTTCAGGCAGACCTCGCTGGAAGCCGGCAAGACCGAGGGTGCTCGTTTCCAGGCACGCGGCGAGCAGGTAAGGACCGTATCAAGCCAATTTTCCCAGGCTGTTCGAAGCGAGAATGTTAATGTGAACAAAAAATTCATTGCCCTTATCGCTTCCCCGATGAACGGCACGCAACCAGGGGTTCAGCTCGGAGGGATGCTTGATGTCTACGGCTGATTCCGCCCTGGCACCCAGGTAAATCGAAAACCGGGCAGTAACTTCTCAAAAAAGGGAGGCACGCGCCCCCCTTCGCCTCGCGAAGTGAATTCGCGAGGCTCATCCC
>MNYA01000284.1 GCA_001872985.1 bacterium CG2_30_54_10
CTGCCGGCGAAGTAGGAATATCTTCTCACGAAGGGGCAACTTCTTGGGGTCGATTTGCTTCTCTTTAACCAGACTTTCCATTTCTTCTTTGATGCGGCTTCGAACCTGGGTCTTTTCAATCCGGCTGAGGAAGGTATTGACCCGGGCAATGTTCCGGCGGACTACCTCGATACGCGAAGGATTGGCAAGCTGGCCTGTGACAACCTGAAAACGCAGTTGAAACAACTCTTCTTTGAAATGCCGCAGTTTTTCCTGCAGCTCGGGCTCAGTAAGTTCGGAAAAATCTTCACGGTTCTTCATGTAAACTCTCCTGCGTCACATCTTGGAACTAACGACCTGGGTCCGGATGGGGAGCTTCCGGCCGGCCTGAGAAAGGGACTCGATGGCAACGTCTTCGGGAACACCCTCAAGTTCAAAGAGAATGCGCCCCGGTTTCACGACGGCCGCCCAGAATTCGGGGGCGCCTTTCCCTTTTCCCATTCGGGTCTCAAGGGGTTTTTTGGAGATTGGTTTGTCTGGAAAAACCCGGATCCACATTTTCCCCGCACGCTTGACGGTTCTCGTGATAACTTTTCTGGCGGCCTCGATCTGGGCTCCGGTCATCCAGCAGCATTCGAGGGCTTGAAGACCGAAAACCCCGAAGGCCAGATACTTGGCGCCTTTGCTAAGACCGCGCATTCGGCCGCGTTGTTGTTTTCTGAATTTGGTTCGTGCCGGCATCAACATAGCTCGGTTCCTCCTGATTTAGAACGTATTTTCCCGGACGGGAGCAACTTCGGCGCCGGGGCCGGTGCCGGGGATCTTTCCGATCTGCTCACCCTTGAACACCCAAACTTTGACTCCGACGCATCCAAAGGTCGTGATCGCGGTTTCCATGGCAAAATCAATTTCTGCCCGGAGAGTGTGAAGGGGAACGCGCCCTTCGCGCTGCCACTCGACGCGGCTGATTTCTGCCCCATTGAGACGGCCTGCGCAAGTGATCTTAACCCCCTGAGCTCCGGCGCGTAAAGCCCGACCAATCGTCTGCTTCATGGCTCGCCGATGTGAAATGCGCTTTTCGAGCTGCATCGCAACATTCTCGGCAATGATCTTCGCTTCGCAATCAGGATGCTTGATCTCCTGAATTGCGAGGAATACGGACTTGCCGGTCAGTTTCTCCAGCTCGCGCTTGAGGGATTCCACGCGCTCACCCCCGCGACCAATGATCACGCCGGGTTTCGCCGTGTGAATGGTGACCCGAACCTTGGTGTTGGATTTCCGCTCGATCTCGATGCGGCCGATACCCTCGCGGGGGAACTGTTTCTTGTCAATGAAGTTTCGGATTTTGACGTCTTCATGCAGGAACTTCGCATATTCACCACGTTTGGCAAACCACCGAGAATCCCAGGTGCGAGTGATGCCAAGGCGAAGGCCGATTGGATTGATTTTCTGTCCCATGTGTCACTTTCCTTCCTGAATTTTGGCGGATTTTCCCAGCTTGGGAGCTTCGTGGGTCTGGGCCATGGATGCCTCTGCAACCTTGGAAGCCTTTTGAACCTCTGGAGCGCTTGAAACCTGAGGGGCTTCTGAGACCTTAGGAGCTTCTGATGCCTTAGTATCTTTTGAAGCTTGCTGGGCTTTTGAAGCACGGGAAACCGTGGAGTCACGCTTTGCTTCTGAGGTCTGAGGCTTAGCTCCTGGTTCAGGGGCATCCCCTTCGGCCTTCTTGGTTTTGGGCATTGTGAACTTCTCACGAAGAACTATAAGCGCATGGGATGACCGTTTTCGGATTCGGCAGGCCCGGCCTCGGGCGCGAGCCATGAACCGGCGCATCGTGGGGCCGACGTCAATCAAGACTTTGGCGACGAACAACGAGTCAGCCTTCAGTTCGTGATTGGCCCCGGCATTTGCTATCGCCGATTTCAACAGCTTCAGAAGGAGCGGAGCTCCGCCTTTCGGAAGGAACTGAAGAATTCCAAGGGCTTGGTCGACCGGTTTCCCGCGAATTTCATCTGCGATCAACCGGAGCTTTTGGGGGCTGATGTGAACGTTGGTAATCTTGGCCCGCGGAATATCAACAAGGTCGATCAGTCGGCTCTTTTCTTTCCAGGAAAGGGCGCCGACCTTAGGATAGACCTTGGTCACCCGGCCGTTTTTCTCAATATGGCGGGTATAAAGGCGGGCTTTGGTCAAGATACTCTCGATCTTGGTCCGGTTGTGTTTAGTATCAAGGCCTTTGATCATGCGAAGCCCGTTGAAAAGGTCAACATCGTCTGGAATGGTTACGCCTACCAGTCGCAACATTGCATTTCTCCTATTTCAGCGCCGCGGCTTTTTCGCCGACGGAGTGGGCTTTGAAAAAGCGGGTTGGGGCGAATTCACCCAGTTTATGCCCGACCATATTCTCAGTAATAAAGACGGGAACGTGCTTCCGGCCATTGTGTACGGCGATAGTGTGGCCGACCATGGAAGGATACACAGTAGAAGCTCGCGACCAAGTGCGGATCTGCCGTTTTTCGCCCGTACGGTTCATAGTATCAATGCGTTTCATCAAACGCTCTTCAACAAACGGAGGTTTCTTGCTCATTTTGCCACTCCCTTACTTCTTCCTGCGAGAAATGATGAACTTGCTGGAAGGATTCTTCTTCGTCCGAGTCTTCAAGCCCTTGGAGGGTTGCCCCCACAGAGAGACCGGAACACGTCCACGGCTGTTTTTTGCTTCACCACCGCCATGTGGGTGGTCGCAGGGATTCATGACCGCGCCGCGAACGTATGGCCGCCAGCCCTTCCAACGATTTCGACCAGCCTTGCCGATCGAAAGATTCATGTGATCGAGGTTGCCTACCTGGCCGAGGACAGCACGGCATTGGAGAGGTATTTTGCGCATTTCCCCGGATGGAAGGATAACCTGGGCGAACTGGCCCTCTTTACCGGCTAGTTGGGCATGAGCCCCGGCCGTCCGGGCGATTTGGGCGCCCTTTCCAGGCTTCATCTCGATGTGGTGAATGGTGGAACCCAGAGGCAGGTCAGCAAGCGAAAGGCAGTTACCCGTCAAGATCTCTGAACTACGACCACTCTCAATGGTGGTGCCGACCTTTAAACCTTCCGGGGCGATAATGTAGCGTTTCTCACCATCTTTGTAGTTAATGAGAGCGATCCGCGCAGTGCGGTTTGGATCGTACTCTATTGCCGCAACCTTGCCAGGGATCCCGTCTTTGTTCCGTTTGAAGTCAATGATTCGATAGAGCTGTCTGGAGCCGCCGCCCCGATGACGTTGGGTCACATGGCCGTGATGGTTCCGGCCGGCGTGGGAAGGAATTGATTCAATAAGAGACTTTTCGGGGGTCTTCTTGGTGATTTCCTCGAAGGAATAACCTTCCATGAACCGGCGGGATGGAGTAGTAGGATTGTACTTTTTAATGCTCATTGTTCTCTCCTTGGGTCAACTCAGGCGATGCCTTCAAAGAAGGCGATCGAATCCTCTGGGTTGAGAGTCACGATGGCCTTCTTCCAGGCGGAGGTAAACCCGTGATGAACGCCACGCTTCTTGGCCTTTGGCCGAACATTCAGTGTCCGGACATTCATTACGCGCACCTTGAAAAGCGCTTCTACGGCCTGTCTGATGTCGAGTTTGTTCGCGGAATTCGCGACCCTGAACTGATAGATTTTCTCGCGCATTCGACCGTAGCTCTTTTCAGATACGATTGGCGCCAGAACGATGTCCTGCGGATGGTTCATTTGATCAGCACCTCCTCCAGGGTTTTGACGGCATTGTCACTGATTGCAACGTGCCCGAATCTGAGCAGATCGACTGCGTTCACGTTCATCGGGGTGACCAGTTTCACTCTTTTGGTATTACGGGTCGCGAGGCGGGTCTTTTCGGTGACCTCAGGAACAACCAGGAGAACCTTGTTAAGCTTGTGGGCTTCCAGGAACTTTCTCACATCGGCGGTTTTGCCCGAATCGAAGGAAAGGTTTTCGACTACACGTACACACTTATTAGAGGCGAGCTCGGTCAGAACACCGCGCAAAGCCCTGTCCACCATTTTGTGCGGAGGCCGGATGTCGAAGATATGGGCTTTCGGTCCAAAGCAATTCCCTCCGCCGGGCCAGATGGGAGAGGTGTTGCTGCCTGCCCGAGCACGCCCGGTGCCTTTCTGCCGCCATGGCTTCCGACCGCCGCCGCTAACCTCTGCGCGGGTCTTGGTGTTGAAGGTGCCTTGGCGTTCGTTGTTCAGTTGGGACTTAACGACATCATTTATCGTCTGAGGATGCGCTTTGGAGGCGAAAATATCATCGCTAAGGGTAATTGAGCCGGCTTCGGTGCCGTTCATATTGAATTTAATCGTTTCCATGGGTTTCCTCCGTTACTTGGGCCGACGGATGATCAGAAGGCCGTTACTGGCGCCCGGGACAGAACCATTGACCAAAAGAAGGTTCTTCTGCTCGTCGACTTTGACGATCTTCAGGTTCTTGACCGTCCGACGTACATCGCCAAGATGGCCGGGAAGTTTCTTGCCCTTCCAGCACCGGCTGGCGTTCTGCCCTGTTCCGGTGGAGCCGGTGCAGCGGGTTCTGTCCGACTGTCCGTGAGTGACTTGGGTTCCTTGGAAGTGCCAGCGCTCCATAGCCCCGGAGAAACCCTTTCCTTTGGAAGTTCCGATTACATGAACGATCTCACCAGGTTTGAACATCGAAACGGTGATCTCATTCTGGGTAATATCGTTGGTTTCGCTTGCCGGCAAGCTTCGCACAAAACGGAAAGGCTTCGCGCCAGCTTTCTCGAACATGAGCTGAAGGGGTTTGTTCAAAAGTCTGTTGACGGATTCTTTCGGAATCTCGCGATATCCGACCTGAACGGCCTTGTCAGATTTTCGGATGATTGTACAAGGGCCACAACTGATGACGGTGACGGGAATGACGTCGCCGGTCTCCGAGAATATCTGGGTCATTCCGATTTTGGTGCCCAAAATTGCGTTTACGCCCATAGGTTTACTCCTTTATCCTCTGGATCACAGCATCTTGATTTCGATGTTGACTCCCGAGGGCAGGTCCATGTTCATGAGGGAGTCCACGGTCTGGGTTGAGGGATTGAAAAGGTCAATGTTCCGCTTGTGAATTCTCATCTCGAACTGCTCGCGGGAATCTTTGTTGACGAACGGCGACCTAAGAACCGTGTATTTCCTGATTTCTGTCGGCATGGGGATTGGGCCGGAGATCCGGGTGCCGGTACGCTTAACGGTATCGCAGATCCGGGCAACGGACTGGTCCAACAGCCGATGGTCAAAGGCCTTGAGGGACAACCGCATCTTTTGTTTGGCCATTATGTAAAATCCTCCTTAGGATGTTTTGCCTTAAAATGAAACCCCGACCGGCCAAGCTTATCGGGCTTCGGCCTGCTTCGAAGGCTTTTTAACCCCGTAGATTCCAAAAATTTTTTCTGCAACGCTCGCCGGAACTTCGTCGTAGTGTAACACTTCCATGGTGAAACATGCACGCCCCTGCGAAAGCGACCGCAACTGCGTCGAATAACCGAACATATCTGACAACGGAGCCTGACATTCGATCAGCCGGATTTCAGGACGCATCTCGACCTGAAGAACCTTTCCCCTGCGGGAGCTCATATTGCCGATGATGTCGCCCATATACTGGTCGGGGGTTTCGACCTCAACCCGCATATACGGCTCAAGCAGAACCGGATGGGCCTTCAGCAAGCCATCTTTGGCCGCCTGGAAACCGGCAATTTTAAATGCGATATCACTGCTGTCGACCTCGTGATACGAACCACCGAGGAGGGTGATCTGAACATCGACGACCGGAAAACCAGCCAGAACACCATCGTTCAGCGCATCCCGCACACCCTGCTCGACGGATTTAATGTATTGACGGGGAATCGTCCCATCTTTTACGTGGTCGACAAACTCTACGCCCTTTCCACGTGGGAGAGGTTCAACCGTGAGAATGACATGGCCGTATTGCCCATGACCACCTGATTGCTTGACGTGCCTCGCCTCGCCGTTAGCGGGAACTTTGATTCCCTCTTTGTATGCGACCTGCGGTTTGCCGACGGTCGCTTTTACACCAAACTCGCGCAGGATGCGATCGACGATAATTTCGAGATGAAGTTCGCCCATTCCGGCGATGATGGTCTCCCCGGTGTCTTGATCGACGGAAGCCCTAAAAGTCGGGTCTTCGTCCATCAATATATTCAGGACATTGCTAAGTTTGGCAAGATCACCTTGGGTATTGGCTTCAATGGCAACTGAAATGACTGTCTCAGGAAATTTGATCTGCTCGAGAAGGATTGGAAAGTCTTCAGTCGCCAGGGTGTCGCCAGTTCCGACCTTTTTCAAGCCGACCACTGCAACGATATCCCCTGCCCGGATCATTTCAAGTTCCTGGCGCTGGTTGGCATGCATTTGAAGAAGCCTGCCAAGTCGGTCTCTTCCGCCGCGTGAAACATTCAGCACCTGGCCACCCGATTTCATTGTTCCGGAGTAGACCCTGATATAAGCTAGTTTACCGACATGGGGATCTGAAGCAATTTTAAAAACCAGCGCCACGAACGGGCCCTTGGGATCAGTCTTGAGTTGGATCTCGGCTCCGGTTTTGCTGTGATGCCCCTTGGCCGGAAGAATATCGAGAGGCGAGGGAAGATACCAAACAACCGCATCAAGGAGAGCCTGAACCCCTTTATTCTTGAAGGCGCTCCCAGCGAGGACCGGAACCATTTTCCCTTTGAGG